>JALZFK010000042.1 GCA_030861585.1 Actinomycetota bacterium
GGCACACTCGACGACGAACTCGTCGTGGATGCAGTTTATGAGCCGGGCGTCCAAGCCCTCTAGCTCCTCGCGGACGTAGGCGAGGGCGAGTTTGGCTATGTCGGCGCTCGCGCCTTGTATAGGGAAGTTCATCGCCTCCCGACGCATCGCGCCCTTCTCCGCGGAGCCCGAATTCGAGGTGTCCCCGAATTTCCTGATCCGCCCGGAGAGCGTCCGCAACCTTCGCGTCTTCATAGCCCGGGCGGCCGTTCCCTGCAGGTAGCGTCGGACCTTTGGGTAGTTAGCGAAGTACTCGTCTATAAGCCCGCGCGCCCTCTCCTCGTCGGTGCCGAGTTGGGCGGAGAGGCTCTTCGGCCCGCGTCCGTACATGAGCCCGAAGTTGATCCTCTTTGCCGCCGAACGCTGTTCCTTGGTGACCTCGTCCATCTCTACGCCGAACATCGTCGCCGCCGTCACCCGGTGCAGGTCGTCTCTCTCCCTGAAAGCTTGCACGAAGGCGGGATCTCCGGAGACCTCCGCGAGGATCCTCAGCTCTATCTGGGAGTAGTCCGCGATCACGAGCACGTTCCCCTCTTCCGCGACGAAGCATCGCCGAAACTCGTCTTCGTGTGGTATCTGTTGGATGTTCGGGCTCGTGCAGGCGAGTCGACCTGTGGGGACTCGGCATTGCAAGAAATTGGCGTGGATGCGGCCGGTCTTTTTGTGGACGAAAGTCGGGTAAGTCTCCAGGTACGTGCCGAGCTTCTTCTGAAGCTCGCGGTACTCGAGGAGGAGCTTGGCCGCAGGGTGGTCCACCTTCAGCAGCGTCCAGACCTTCGTGTCGGGCAACTCGATGCCCAACGAGCGGAAGGCGTCCGTGATCTGCTGCGGGCTATTGAGGTTGAGGCGCGGTCCTAACCCCTCCAGCGGCAACATCCCCTCCGGCTCCGGGAACTGCGCATCCAAGGCCAGGGCCGCCTCGTCGCGTCGCCTCCGCACCGTCTTCTCGAGCTCCTTCCACCGGGCGACGTCGAGCTTGATGCCGGCCAGCTCCATCTCGGCGATCGCCGCGACCGCCCGGAACTCTATGCCGGAGACGCGAACGAGCTTCTCCTCCTTCAGCTCTTCCGAAAGACGCTCGCGCAGGGGCAAGAGGATGGCGGCGTCGCGGGCGGCGTACTCGATCTGGGCCTCCGAAAGCTTCCTAGACCAGTCCTCACCCCGGGCCGACTTGTCCACCTCCAAGCCCGCATGCCGCTCGGCCACCGCTTCCAAAGAGTAGGAGGGTCCCTGATCCCCGCCGCCAAGGAGCTGCGCGGCGAGCATGGTGTCGAAGATGGGGGAGAGGGAGATGCCGTGTTCGGATCTCAGAAAGGCGTAATCGAACTTCGAGTTGTGCAATACCTTTACCGGCCCCTCTTCGAGCACCTCCTTAAGCGGCGCGAGATCCCCGGTCTCGAACACGTCTACGACGAAGGTCTCGTCGGGGGTGGCGAGTTGCAGGAGGCGCACCCGGCCGTCTCGGGGCGAGAGATCCGTGGTCTCGATGTCTACGCCCACGACCTCGGCACTTTCCAGGGCCTGGGCAATGCCGACGAGATCGGAGGTGTCCGTAATTAGTACATAGCTAGAGAGCCGCTCTTCCACGGGGAGATTCTAGCAAGGTGTCACGCCGCGAGCCGAAGGATGAACGGTATTACATAAGGCTGCCGGTGGTGGGGTAAACTTAGAACATGGGCGGCTCTTTCAGGATAGGCCGGGCTTTCGGTATAGACGTCAAGGTCCACTGGACTTTTTTCCTGCTGTTGATCTTCTTCGCTTTCCTGGGCTTCCAAGACACGGAGAGCCCGTTGGGGGCGCTAGTCTCCATTGTGGTGATAGTGGCGCTGTTCTTCTGCGTGTTGTTGCACGAGTTCGGCCATTCGCTAGTAGCCCAGCGACTCGGCATCCAGATTCCGGACATAACCCTTCTCCCCATAGGAGGGGTTGCCCGTCTGAAGAGCCTTCCCGACAAGCCCGCAGACGAAGTCAAGATAGCCATCGCCGGTCCGCTGGTTAACGTGGTCCTCGCCCCGATCTTCTTTGGCGTGGCTCTCCTGCTCGGAGCCGACTTGCTCGCCCCGTCTAGCCCGTTCTCAGGGGTGGGCTCGGTGGGGGAGGTATTCGTTTATCTGGGCTGGATAAACGTCGCCCTCGCGGTCTTCAACCTCATACCGGCCTTTCCGATGGACGGCGGGCGGGTGCTGCGTGGCTTGCTCGCCACCCGGATGGGGCCGGTCCGAGCCACGGACGTGGCGGCCGCGGTCGGCCAGTTCTTCGCCTTCGCCTTCTTCCTTTTTGGACTGTTTTTCAACATCTTCCTGGCCCTTATAGCGGTCTTTATCTTCTTCGGAGCCAGCGGTGAGGCTCAGATGGTCCGGCAGCGCGAGCTGATGCGGGGCTTGAGCGTCTCGGACGTCATGGGTACCAAGCGCCGCACCGAAACCGTTACGCCGTACCATAATTTCGGCCAGGTATTGGACTCGGTCATCCACGGCTACCAGGAGGACTTCCCGGTGGTCGACGAGGGCGGAAGGCTCGTCGGTATGATCACGCGCCACGAGATCCTGGCCGCCGCCCACTCCCCGGATCGATACGCAAGCGTCCGCGACCTGATGAGGACCGACGTCCCGACCATTTCCCCGAACGCCGACCTCTTCGCCGACGGTTACCGTATCCTGCAAGAGAGCGGCCTTAGGGCCCTACCCGTCGTCGAGGATGGCGAGCTCGTCGGTATGCTCACCACGGACGATGTCGGCCAGGCGAGCCTCCTGCGCGACCTCCGCGCCCCGCAGTTCTAAAGGAAGCTTCTTGCGCGTCGTCTCCCTCCTCCCGAGCGCGACCGAGATCGCCCACTTCGTCGGCGCCCGGGATGCCCTGGTCGGCGTGACCCACGAGTGCGACTATCCCGGGGGCGTCGAAAGCCTCCCGAAGTTGACGAGCACCTCCATAAACAACCACGCGCTGACCAGCGCCGAGATAGACGCCGCCATCGGGAAGCACCTGACCGATACCGTTAGCATCTACTCCCTCGATGTCGAGCTCCTCGAGAAGCTCGAGCCCGACCTCATCCTCACCCAAGGTCTCTGCGAGGTGTGCGCCGTCTCTTTGGACATCGTTATGCAGGCCGTAGACACGAGCCCCAAAGAGCCTCGCGTCCTCTCCATGAACCCAACCTCCTTGGGCGGAGTACTGAGAGCTATAGGGGAGGTTGGCGATGCCGTCGGGTGTGGGGAGGAGGCCCGAGAAAAGGTCGCCATCCTCCGTACGAGGCTTGCCCGCGTGGAGGAAGCAGTAGCGGGACTGCCCCGGCTCCGCGTCGGCTGCATCGAGTGGCTCGACCCACCCTTCTCCGCCGGCCACTGGGTCCCAGAGATGGTCCGTTCCGCCGGTGGAGAGGAGCTTTTTGCCAAAGCCGGAGAGTCCTCCGCGCGCCTCTCCTGGACGGAGATCTTCGAGGCTGCGCCGGAAGTCCTCGTCCTCATGCCCTGCGGTTTCGACGTAGTACGTACTATACGAGAGGCCCGCGTTTTGCCCGAGCTGCCCGGGTGGAGCGATCTGCCGGCGGTGAAGAGCGGACGCGTGTGGGCGGTGGACGGCAACTCTTACTTCAGCCGCCCGGCGCCCCGGCTCGTTGAGGGTGTGGAGATCCTGGCTCGCATCCTCCACCCGCGGGCCTTCCCCGACGCGCCGGAGCCCGAAGACGCGGTGCGCCTCGCCGCTGCCATAGGTACCGCCCGGCGTTAGTCACGGGTTGCGTTCGCGCCCCTAAGCCGCGTCCGTTACACTTCCGTATCTATGAGGGCGATCGTCGAGGAGATAGAGGCGCTGGTTGCCCGGGTGGGGACGCACCCGGTCTGGGGTTACGCTCACTGTCGCAGGGTCTTGAGCCTGGCCGAGGAGCTTGCACGGTCGGAGCGGCTCGACTACGACGAGGAGATAATGCATCTCGCCGCGCTCTTGCACGACATCGGGTTATATAAGCCCTATACGTTGCGAGAGGGTAAGGACCACGTCCGCCGCTCCGTGGTAGTGGCCACCCGGCTCCTGCGCGACGGGGATTTTCCCCCGGAGGCCACCCGCGTCGTCCTCGACGCCATAGAACACCACCCGCCGGGCGCTTCCTCGGGTCGCTCGGCCGAGGCCGCCCTCCTCAAAGACGCCATCGCCCTAGACTATCTCGGCGCCGTAGGCCTCAGCAGGGTGTTCGCGATGGTAGGCCTCGAAGAAGACGTTCCCGACCTGACAGCGGCGACCAGACATGCCCTGAACTTACGCCACAGCGTCCCAGATCTCCTCTACTTCGATGCCTCTCGCCGCATCGCCCGCGAACGCGCCCGCGAGATGGATGACTTCTTCTCAAACCTGGAGGACGCAACCGCGAATCTAAAGCTTTTGTAGCCGCCGGCAGTGGGCGAAGGGCCGATCGGCTCAGACACGAAGGATGTAAAGGGTGTCTCGTTAAGATTTTCCAGGTTGGTCACGGTCGTCCTGATAAAGAGCGTTCGTGGGTGCTGTCGGGTGAGGTGGTATCTATGCACTCGTCGATCTTGGTGGGAGCCCTCGAGTGCTCCTCGACGTACTCGGTTGTACCTAATTACCTTCGCCTCGAAGGCGCCCTTGTATGCGGCGCGGTAGATCGTCAACCGAACCGGCCGGTCTCGGGTCGGGGGTCTTTCCCAGTTTCCATCGTGCTTTTGGGTGGCGCAAATCCTCCTTTCGGAGGATCCTGTGGCCTGGCCTCACCGTGATAAGATGCCTTTAGGTTTGTTGAGCCTCGGTAAGGGCAGGCTCCCCGACACCGGAGGGGGATAGGTGCTGTTGCTGGTGGGAGCGGCGCTGAGCGATGGAGGCCGACTTTGGGCGCGCGGCTTCTCTTTTTCCAGATAGCAGATCTTCTGGCGGGAGCAAGGCGGAAAGGAGAGGTGGTGGCATAAGGCGTTTACTGCGGATGCTCGGCGCGTTGATGGTCGTAGCGGGGTTGGGATGCGTTGCCCTGTTCTTTATCGGTCCTCCCGGGGGTACGGCTGGGAGCATTCCATCCCCCGCGAGCGATCGCGCCCCGGCGCAGGACGCGGGCGGAGGACCGGCGGACGATACCCTCTACCTGACGGTCCCGAAGATCGGGCTTAAGGACCTGACGGTGTACAATTCTTACTCCGAAGCGAGCCTCGATGCGTCGCTCATTCACCTGCCCGAC
>JALZFK010000112.1 GCA_030861585.1 Actinomycetota bacterium
GAGCTGGAGATGATCCCCTACGGGGAACGCCCGGTCCTCCTCGGCGAGCTGCGCACCGGGCTCGCCGAGGCCGCCGAAGAAGCCGGTTTTGACACCCCCCTGGGCCGCTGGTTCACGGCGCGACGCAACGCCCTCCCCGGCGATGACCTACCCGAGAATCCCGAGTACCTGCCCGTTTGAGTTGGACAGCCGGTCAGTTAGGCGGTCTGACAGCGAGAAAACGAACAGGAAAGCCGATTATCCCTTCATTAGGGGGTGATGCTGAAATAGAATACGAACCGCTCATGGTGAAAGGGGTAAAGGGCTGAGGTTATGGGAGAGGTACCCAACGCGAGCTACAGCATGACCTTGCGGGTAGAGTTCCCGCACCGGGCGGGGTCTTTAGGCAAGATCCTCACGGTCATCGGTGAGGCGGAGGGCATGGTCGGGGCGGTGGACATCGTCCGCATGGGGCAGACGTGGAGCATCCGGGACATCACGGTGAACGCCCGCAACTCCGAGCACGGTCGAAAGGTGGTCGAGGCCGTTGAAGCCCTGCCGGAGACGCGCGTGGTCAACATCTCGGACCGCACTTTTTTGATGCATCTGGGAGGCAAAGTCGAGGTGAAGCCGAAGATGCCGGTCCGCACCCGCGACGACCTCTCGATGGCCTACACTCCGGGAGTCGCACGGGTCTGCCGCGCCATCGCCGAGGAACCAGAAAGGGCTTTCAACCTGACAATCAAACGCAACACGGTAGCGGTGGTCTCCGACGGGACGGCGGTCTTGGGCTTGGGGGACATAGGACCCAAGGCGGCGACGCCGGTGATGGAGGGGAAGGCCATGCTCTTCAAAGAGTTTGCCGGGGTCGACGCGTTCCCCCTCTGCCTCGAAACCAAGGATACGGACGAGATCGTGGAGACCGTCAAGCGCATAGCCCCAGTGTTCGGCGGGATAAACCTCGAAGACATCTCGGCGCCGCGGTGCTTCGAGATCGAAGAGCGCCTCAAAGGGGAGCTCGACATACCCGTGTTCCACGATGACCAGCACGGCACGGCGGTTGTGGTCCTGGCGGCCTTGATCAACTCGCTCAAGATCGTGGGCAAGAAAATGCAAGACTTGAAGGTCGTGATCAACGGGATCGGGGCTGCGGGGGTAGCGTGCGCCAAGATCCTGCTCTCCGCCGGAGTCAGGAATATCATCGGCTGCGACTCGAAAAGCATCGTTCATTCAGACCGCGAAGGGCTGAATGCATCCAAGCGGTGGTTCGCCGCGTACACCAACCCCGAAGGTCGCACCGGCGGTCTGGCCGAAGCAGTGGAGGGTACAGACCTTTTCCTAGGGCTCTCCGTGCCCGGCGTCCTCACGGGCTATCATCTCGATTCCATGGCCGAAGATCCCATAATCTTCGCGATGGCAAACCCTGTGCCGGAGATCATGCCCGAGCTTACACTCGGCAAAGCCCGGATAATGGCCACGGGCCGTAGCGACTACCCGAATCAGATCAACAACGTCCTCTGCTTCCCGGGCATCTTCCGGGGCGCCTTGGATGTCAGGGCCCATGAGATCAGCGAGGACATGAAGCTTGCTGCCGCCTGGGCGATCGCCAGCGTGATCCCCGGGGAGACACTCTCGGAGGACTACGTCGTCCCGAGCGTCTTCGACGAGCGCGTCGCTCCCGCCGTTGCCGAAGCGGTGGCGCAAGCGGCCAAGGAGAACGGTGTGGCGCGCCGCACGGGCACCGAGCAGGAGATCGGGATCTCGACGCCGCTGCTATTCTAGCTGCCGGTCACTCTTCGTAGAGCAACCCGCTGGGTTCGCCTAGCGGTCGCGGCGGTCCCTGAGGTACTCCTCGTAGGAGGCGTAAGTGGCACGCGGCGCGCCTAAAGGCCGGCGGAAAAGGAAGGTGGAGATGGCGGCGCCGGTACCGAGCAGGGCGAAGGCGAAGAAGACGAGGCCGCCGAAAATGGGGATCCAGTAAACCGCCGCGACGAGGAAGGCGCCGACCGCGGCGGCCAGAGCATCGCCCGCCCGGTAGCGCCCGGTAAAGAGCGCGATCTTGCGCCCTAAAAAGTACGCGGCTACTAATGCTCCAAAGAGGACGAGCGCGAGATAAGCGGGCCAGAGGAGCAAGAGCAGCAAAATGCCCACACCCGTCACGGCGAGTAGGATGGAAACGACGATCGCCGCCGGCACGGAAGCCACTCCGAAAAGAAACGATCTCCCTGGGAAAGCTTCGAGGTTCCGCGCCGATGCTCGCAAAGGTCCCGGGGCGGCGACGACGAGAAGGACCGCCGCGGCGACGAGCCCCAAGGTCATCACAGCCCACCCGAGCGCACCTGCAAAGGCCCCCGCGGGAGAGTCCTCATCGAAGTCCGAGGCTATCCCGGCCATCTGGAGGCCGTCTACCCTGGCTTCGGGGTAAGCGTGGAGGCTGCCGTTGCCGTGAGAGACATTCCCGCCTACCCATGCCCCGGGGTATAAATATACATCCCCATGACCCACTTCCACGTCGCCGTTCACCGGAGCGCTTATGTAGACTTGGCCGAAGCCAGCATCTACGTCACCGCCGACCGGGCCCTCGATCCAGATGTCACCTAAGTCTGACTCGACGTCCTTTTCGACTCTTCCTTCGACCGTCACGTCGCCCCAGACGGTGGAGGCCTCCTCGGCGGTCTCCCCTTCTCCTACGACGACGTCCCCCAGCATCTTTTTCTCCGCAGCGTACGCGGGGATGCTCGGGAGAAGAAGGTACGCAAAGAGCAGTGCGGGGAGTAAGAGTATGGGCCTCGCATAGACCCTCATACCTCTCGGGTCCGGCGGTTCCGGCTTACGGAAAGGATCACGAGGGCTATAAAAACATCCGCCAGGGCACCCACGGCCAACGCGAGGAGGATGACGGAGCCGGCGACGGCGATGATCGAATGTGCCACTTTAGCCGCGCCCGCGACGAAGCCCCAAGATGCCCCCACAGTGCTCATCGCCAGGATCACGGGCTCCGTACCGTTGAGCTTTAGGGAGGCTAACGCCACGACGAGGAGGACGCTGGCGAGCAAACCCCACAAGATTCGCATCTTCGCGCACCGAGTAGGCAACGCCATCGCTACGCCCTGGCACACGGACCACGAATGTGTCCCGGAGAAATCGAGGGATCTCAAAAAAGCATTCAGGCCGAGTTCGCGCTCGTACAGCTCCCGACACCCTTGGCACGAGGCGAGGTGGCTTTTGATCTCCTGCTCCTGCTCGGGATCGAGTCCTCCGTCGGCGAGCTCGAAGACCTTTTCGGGGTCACAGCCGGGAGGGTTGAACCCCTCAGGTACTTCCGAAAAGCTCATTCGGTCTCGTCCCTCTCTTCGAGCCTCTCGGCGAGCATGTTTCTCGCGCGGAAGAGCCGGCTCTTCAGGGCCGCGACGCTTATGTCTAAGATTTCGGCGATCTCCGCGTAGCTAAGGTCCTCCGCGTAACGAAGGACGAGCGGGACGCTGTAAGCCTCGGGCAGCGTCATCACGGCGTCCTGGACGCTGCGGGCACGCTCGGCCTCGGCGACGGCCGCTTCGGGGCCGCGCGCGAGCGGAGTGTGCAACTCGGGGTTGAACTCGACGAGGTCCCGACGGCGTCTCAAGGTATCTATCCCGAGGTTGTTGGCGATGGCCAAAAGCCACGACTTGAAGCGGTACTCGGGGTTGAAGGTCGAGAGCCTATCGTAGGCCCGCAAGAAGGTCTCCTGCACGAGGTCTTCGACGGCGGCGTCGCGGCCGGCGTAAGGGTAAATCACCCGCCCGACCAGCCGCTCGTAGCGGCGGACCAGCTCCTCGTAGGAGCGAACGTCGCCCCCTTTGGTGCGTTCGACCAGCTCGTTGTCCGACAGCCGTGCGTAGGGGACGGAGAGACGTTTGATCCTCTCTCGCCAACCCCCTAACGCCACCGGTATTGAGTACCCCATATCACTAGTTATACGTCCCCCTACTGAGAAAGTTTCGGAACCCATTGGGAACAATATACGCCGTGCGCGGGGAATAAGCATTACGCGTTCTGCCGATATTTTCTCCCACCCCCCGGTATTTCTCGTGGCAGCAACTCCCTCTTCTCGGATGGATCTGGCAAGTCGGCCTTCCAGGCCAGGTTGCCCCGCAACCCGGCCGAGAAAATTTTCACCAGAGGACCTCGCAGCGGCTTCACTACGACTACTACTCTCGAACCTCCTTGTCCTCATTTTGGCCTCTGGCAAAGCGCCGGTCCAATCATCGCCGCCGGTATCTAGACGGTGGTCAAGCGGAGGTCACGTTTAAAGAACCGGAAGTCGGCGGCCTAAAGCGAAACTTGGCCATCTACGGAGAGGCCCGAGGAGCCAGAAGCGCGTTCGGCTAGTGCTTCCTTATTAAGTATTGCAACCCTCCGATTCTGGACCTGAACAAAGCCTTCGCGCTGGAACTCGCTCATGACCTTGGAGACGGCCTCCCGCGTCGAGGCGATCATGTTCGCCAGGTCCTGGTGCGTCAGGCGCATGTTGAGCACCGTATCCGCCCCCTCATCCTCGCCGAGACGATCGCTGAGATTCAACAGCAGGGTCGCCAGGCGCACCGAGACCTCCCGGTGCAAGAGGCTCTCTATAACCTCGTCGGACTGCCTGAGGCGCTCGGAGAAGGAAAAGAAAAGCTTCATGGCGAACTCCGGGCGGCGTTTTATGACCTCGGCCAGGGTCGATTTCTGGACGCTGGCCACCTGCACGTCGGTTATGGCCTCGGCAAAGACGTTCTGCCACCGTCCCTCGACCAGGCTCAGCTTGCCGAAAACGCCGCTGTCCTTGAGAAGGGCGGTCGTCGCCTCCTTGTAGTCGCCGTAGATCTTGTACAGCCTTACCGTGCCTTCCAGCAAGAAGTAGAGCTGGTCGTCGGGGTCGCCGGGGGCGAAGATGGTGTCCTTGGGCGCGAAGCGCCGCTCGACCACCCGGATGCCCGCCCTCTCGAAATCCTCGAGGCCGAAACCTTGAGGAGCCGTGGTGGCCGCGAAGCCGCCGGTGTCGTGCCTAAGCATCCCTCTTGCTCACCTCTCTTTCCGAGCGCTCTGAACCCTATTGGGCGCGCTCCATTGTACTCGAAGCTCTTCTTGTTCTTTGTTTTTGCTCGTGCTTTCAGGCTGCCGTCTGGCGCCAGCGCAGCTCTATGCCCTGGCGCTTGGCGACGAAGAGCAGATCGTCCCTGATCTCCTCTAGATCCTTATCGTAAAGGGTCAGTATGCAGAACCCGCAGTGCTTGTAAGCCCAGACGAACGGCGCTAGGTCCCCGATAACCCCGGCCCCAGTCGCCAGACCCCAGGCGTCCGAGAGCTCTAGGTGCTTCTCCGCGAGGTTCACCACGATGCGCCATCCCTCGTCGGTCGGCACCTCGAAGTAGCCCGGCAGGTTCCCCGCTGGGAGCATGGTACCTTCCAGATCCCGAGCGTAAGCCCTTTTGTGAGCCTCCACCCCGCCGAGGTACTCGACGTCGTCTATAAGCCTCGGAGGCGCGGGCGCGTAGAGTCTGTGCTTAGTAACCTTGACGCCCTCCGGGGCGTAGAACCCGAGGAAGGGAACCGGCGAGCGCCAAAGGTGCTGTATCACCCCAAGCGTCACGTTGCGCCGCCCTCGCACGTCTCCCAAAGACTCGGCGTAGCGGGTACCCGCGAGTCGCATGTGTCGAGGTTCCCACGGATGTGGCTCCCCCACCGTGCGCAACCTCCGGCGACGCCTGCTTATGCGCTTTACCTCTTCCACGGCTCGGCTATTCTACAACTTGCGACCGCTTAATGCCGAGGATCGAACCACGTACAAGAAAAAGGCGGGGACCGGAGCCCCCGCCCTCTGCAACCTTGCTCGGCTACCTATTCTGGCTCAAGAAGAGCAAGTATAGGAACGTCAGGACAGCGGTCAGCGCTGCTGCGATGTAGGTAAAGGCAGCCGCCGTAAGGACCCGCCGGGTGCCGTCGGCCTCGGTGTGCGAGAGGATGCCATAGCGTGTCAAAAGGCCATAGGCCCGGGTGGAAGCGTTGATCTCCACCGGTAGTGTCACCACATGGAACGCCAAGACCGCCGCAAACAGGATGGCCGCGATCTGAACGAACAAGGGGGCTCCTAGAATGATGCCAAAGAGGAACAGGTACACCCAGATCTGGCTGCTAAAAGCCACGGCCGGGAAGATCCCCGCCCTAAGCTTCATCGGCAGGTAGCCCACGCCATCTTGGATCGCGTGCCCACATTCGTGAGCCGCCACGCTTACCGCGGCGATGGAGCCATCCCTGAAGTTATCCTCCGAGAGCCGGACCACCTTCCCCCGCGGGTCGTAGTGGTCGGTGAGCTGCCCGGCCACCGGCTCGACCCTCACGTTGGTGAGATTGTTGCGGTCCAAGATCATGCGCGCTACCTGCGCGCCCGTCAGTCCACTTGCGCTCCTCTGCTTCGAGTACTTCTTGTACGAACTCCTTACCCAGAGCGCGGCAGCACCCGAGATGAGCATTCCCCCAACCATGATGAGTATGTAACCGAAATAAAAGCCCAACGGTCGTTCCTCCTCGAAAGAACTATATCAACGGCCATATTTTACTACACACGTATACGCAAAAAGCCGTCAAAAGTTGCTCCGATACCGGGCTCCTAGACTGGTACGGAAGGTGAGATTTCACCCTCAGCAACGGGGATCATGGAGCACCCTCGCCACTGCCGCGAGCGTTACTGCTGTCTGAGGGATATCAGGATCTGGAGCACGTAGTAGAACAGCAAGGCGACGGAGGCGAACAAGGTAACAGAGGCCGAGACGTACTGGTCGGTGCGATAGTAGTGGATTATGTTCGAGGTGTAGTAGAGGATCGCCACCGAGGCGAACGCGACCATAGCCACCGAGAAGATCAAGCCGAGCGTGAATCCGAAGATCATGCTCGCAACGATCAAACCCAACGCCACGAAGCCGCCGATGATGAGGATACCTCGCAAGAACGAGAAGTCCGCCCTCGTGGTAAAGGCCACGACCGTCAGGCCCGCGAAGAGCAGCCCGGTAATGAGCGCCGCCGTCGGCAAGACCGAAGGGTCGGTGAGATAGTAGGCGACGAGCATGAGGGGTAGGAAGATGATCGCCTCGATCACCACGTACAAGGCGAGACCTGCATACTGCACCCCTCGCGAAACCTCCGAGCGCGCCATGCGATCCGCGATCAGGGACACGACGAAGAATAGCCCGATTACCAATAGCCAGTTGAAGCCGTTGGTCATGAGCGCCGCCAAGGCCCAGACCCCGGGCAGATTGAGCAGCAGGTACTCGAGCACTAGGAACCCGAGGACAGCTAGCGCCAAGTGCGCATAGGTCCTGCGGATAAACTGCGCGCGCGCATCGGCTGGCGCGTAGACCGCCGCGTAGTTCGAGTAAGCCCCGTACTCCATAACCTCCGCTCCTTCCGATACTCGCCGAGCTGGCGCACGTTCGCGGTACAGCCCGATTATACGACGTAAGCGTCTCGTGCACGAAGAAGGGGCGGGGTTCATCCCCGCCCCTTCTTCGTCGTGCTTCGCTTCTACCGTTGAGTTGCGGCCTGCTCTTGGAGGGTATCCACGACGGTCGGATCGGCGAGGGTGGAGGTGTCGCCCATGTCGTCCTGGCCCTCGGCGATGCGCTTGAGGATGCGGCGCATGATCTTGCCGCTCCGCGTCTTGGGTAAATCGTCGACGGCGACGACCTGCTCGGGGCGCGCGGTCGGTCCTATCTCCTCTCGTACTTGGTTCCTGAGCTCCTGCATCAGTTCCTCGCTGCTCTCGTGTCCTCCTTCGAGGATCACATAGGCAAAGATGGCCTGGCCTTTGTATTCGTCGTGCTTGCCTACGACCGCCGCCTCGGCGACCGCCGGGTGCGCGACGAGCGCGCTCTCGACCTCCGCCGTGGAGATGCGGTGCCCGGAGACGTTCATCACGTCGTCTACCCTGCCCGTAATGGTGAAGTAGCCGTCCTCGTCGCGCTTGGCGCCGTCGCCGGCGAAGTAGACATCCCCGTACTTGGCCCAGTAGGTCTCTTGGTAGCGATCGGGATCCTTATAAAGCGTGCGGAGCATACCGGGCCATGGCTTCTTGATCACGAGGTTCCCGGTCCCCGCGCCCTCGATCTCGTTGCCCTCGTCGTCGTAGAGGCCAGCCTCTATCCCGGGGAGCGGAAAGGTGGCGCTACCGGGCTTCGTAGTAGTGATGCCGGGCAGGGGCGAGATCATGATCCCGCCCGTCTCCGTCTGCCACCAAGTGTCCACGATCGGGCACCTGCCACCGCCCACGTTCTCGTCGTACCACACCCACGCCCAAGGATTTATCGGCTCGCCCACGGTCCCCAAGAGCCGCAAAGATGAGAGGTCGTGCTTCTCCAGGGGCTCGGTCCCGATCTTTATGAACGCCCTTATCGCGGTGGGTGCCGTGTACAAAACGGTCACCTGGTGCTTCTCTATGATGTCGAACCAGCGATCGTTCTCCGGATAGGTCGGCGTCCCCTCGAACATGAGCGTCGTCCCGCCGTTCGCGAGGGGCCCGTAGACGAGATAAGAGTGCCCGGTGACCCAACCTACGTCCGCCGTGCACCAGTAGACGTCGTCGTCTTTGAGGTCGTGGACCCACCTGTTGGTGACCTTGACGTGGGTGAGGTAGCCGCCCGTGGTGTGGACTATGCCCTTCGGCTTCCCCGTCGAGCCGGACGAGTAGAGGATGTACAGCATGTCCTCAGAGTCCATCTCCTCGGCGGGACACTCGTCGCTCGCGCCGTCCATAAGCTCGTGCCAGTAACGGTCGCGCCCATCGGTCATGGATACGTCCCCGCCCGTGCGCTCGACCACGACCACGCTCCGAACCGAGGGAGAGTCTGCGAGGGCTTTGTCGGCGTTCTGCTTCAGCGGCGTTATCTTGCCGCCGCGCGGCGCTTCGTCGGCTGTGATCAGCACCTTGGCCTCGGCGTCGTTGAGGCGGTCGCGCAGGCTGGCGGCGGAGAAGGCGCTAAAGACCACCGAGTGCGGTGCGCCTATCCTCGCGCAGGCGAGCATGGCGATGGCCAGCTCGGGGATCATCGGCAGGTAGATGCCCACCCTGTCACCCTTGCTTATACCGAGGTCCTTCAAGACGTTGGCGAACTTGTTGACCTCGGTGAGGAGCTCCCGGTAGGTATAGGTCTTCTGCTGGTCGGGCTCGTCGCCCTCCCAGATCAGGGCGGTCTTGTCGCCCTTGCCCTGCTCGATCTGGTAATCGAGGCAGTTGTAGGCGACGTTGATCTTGCCGCCCACGAACCACTGGGCGAAGGGCGGCTCCCACTTCAGGACCTGATCCCACTCCTTGAACCAGTGCAGATCCCGGGCACACTCGGCCCAGAAGCCCTCGTAGTCCTCCCTGGCTTTGTCGTAGACCGAGGGGTCGTTGACGTTAGCCTTCTCGGCGAACTCCTCCGATGGCTCGTAGGTGCAGTTCGCCAGAGCCTCGTTTTTTTGCTCTTCGCTCATCCCTCTCCTTTCCCCACATGCTTCTGTGTCTTCGCG
>JALZFK010000135.1 GCA_030861585.1 Actinomycetota bacterium
AGCGGGAGCGTAGGGCCAAGATCATCGCCGCCGAGGGCGAGTACCAGGCCTCCCAACGCTTGAAGCAGGCCGCGGATAGGTTAGCAGGGCCGACGGCGCTGCAGCTGAGGCTCTTCCAGACGCTGACTGAGGTCTCCTCGGAGAACAACTCCACCATCATCCTCCCGATCCCCTTAGACCTCTTCCGCCCCTACCTCGCTGATCAGGACAGTACCGGTGATGGCTACGCCCAGGTGCCGTCCGAGGAGCGGCGTAGGGAGGAGGCAGAGGCGGAGCACAACTACGAGGAGGCCGTGGGCGAACGGCCGATCAGGGAGGAACCGCTCTAGAACAACCCCTCCAGGGAGTCTGTAGCGGATATTTGCGGAGCTCGTCCATAATTATTCGCCTTTGCGGGTTAAACACTCGGACCCTTGGGTAGAGATACGCGCGGAAGCACAGGTGTTGAACGCGTGCGGTTGGTGTCTACGAAGGCCGCTGCATTGGCCTCTGGGGGCTGGCCCGTATGACCTGCGAGACTATGGAAGATAGACAAGATAGGGGGTTCGGGTCTCCCGAACCAATCGTTCTGGAGTTGCCGAGCAGTTCGGAGTACGTCCTGCTCGCGCGGCTGGTCGTCTCCTGCGTGGGGCAGTTCGCCGGGTTCGAGCCCGAGGACGTCTACGATCTGAAGCTGGCCGTTACCGAAGCCGCCACCAACGTTATCCGACACGCGGCGGTCGGCTCCTTCCAGGTCGAGTACAGGGTCCTCCCTCGGGTGGTGGAGATCACCGTTGCCGACGAAGGTGGGGGCTTCGACACCGAAAAACTCACCGGCAAGCCCGGCGAGTACGGGGGGTTCGGCTTGGCGGTGATCCGGAGCCTCGTCGACGAGGTGATCTTGGACTCCACGGCGGGCGGTGGCACGCGTCTGACGATGATCCGGCGCGGAACCCCTCCGGAACAGATCCCCGAAGCTTAAGATATTCCGGACCTGTGGTCTTAGGCTTTTCCTTGGGCGGGTTGCGCCGTGGCGCGTTACTCCGCTTTAATACGACGATTATACTGTTGCCCGTAACAGTATAAGTGTTCACCGATGTCCATTGGGGAGGGATGTGCTACAGCGGGTCAACCCGGGCAATAAGTCTCTGGCCGACTATCGCAGCATCGTCCGACGGGAGCTCTACGAGGAGCTGCAGGATCTTTCGGAGCGCTTGAAGGGCGTGCGGGTTCTGCATGTGAACGCTACGAGCTTCGGTGGGGGTGTGGCGGAGATCTTGTACACCTTGGTGCCGCTCATGCGTGATGTGGGGCTGGTGGCGGAGTGGGGGGTGATGTTCGGGTCGGAGCCCTTTTTTAACGTCACCAAGGGCTTTCACAACGGGTTGCAGGGCGCCGACTACGACCTGACCGTGGAGAGCCGAGCCATCTACGAAGAGTACAATCGCCGGTCGGCGATGGCGCTAGCCGAGGCTCCGGACGAGTGGGACATCGTCTTCGTGCACGACCCGCAACCCGCGCTCTTGAAGCACTTCTCAAGCGGGCTTTCGCCGGAGACGAAATGGATCTGGCGCTGCCACATCGACACCTCGACCCCCAATCGCGAGGTCCTCGACTACCTCTCCCCGTACATAAAGGACTACGACGCCCAGGTTTACACCATGAAGGAGTACACTCCGCCGAACCTGGACCTCCCGGGACTCGTCCTGATCCCGCCGGCCATAGACCCTCTTGCGCCGAAGAACATGGCGCTCTCGGCGGACGACGCTCGCTTCATCATCAACCAGTTCGGCGTGGACGTCGAGAGGCCGTTTATCCTCCAGGTTTCGCGCTTCGACCCGTGGAAGGACCCTCTGGGCGTCATAGACGTCTACCGCCTGGTGAAGGAGGAGATCCCCGAGATCCAACTCGTGCTCGTCGGCTCGATGGCCCACGACGACCCCGAGGGCTGGGACTATTGGTACAAGACCGTCAACTACGCCGCGGATGACCGGGACATCTTCCTCTTCTCCAACCTCACCAACGTCGGCTCTATCGAGGTGAACGCCTTCCAATCCCTGGCGGACGTGGTGATACAGAAATCCATCCGGGAAGGCTTCGGGCTCGTGGTGGCGGAGGCCCTCTGGAAGGCCCGGCCTTTGGTTGCCGCCAGGGTCGGTGGCATCCCGATGCAGGTCGAGGACGGCGGTGGCATCCTCGTGGACGGCGTTCCGGACGCAAGCGCCGCCTGTGTCAAGCTCCTCAAGGACCCAGAGTTCGCCCGCCAGATGGGTCGCCGCGGCAAAGAGCACGTCCGGAAGCACTACCTCACCCCCCGCCTCCTGCGCGACGACCTCCGTCTCTTCGCTAAACTACTCAAGGCGTAGGCAACACCGCGAGGAGGAGCACGATGGCTACACAAGACGGGGACAAAGGCGTCACGGGTGGGGACGAGGCGCGGTTCGTCATCGTCTCGAATCGGGGACCGGTGACCTTCTCCCGAAACGAATCGGGCGAGCGCGAGTCCTCCCGCGGAGCCGGCGGGCTCGTCACGGCGCTGAACGCCGTCTCGCGCCGCGGGAGGAACGCCGTCTGGATCGCCTCGGCGATGAGCGAGGAGGACGCGCGCGTCGCCAAAGAGAGCCTTGAGGCACCCTACGAGGTCGAGGGCTTGAAGGTCGTACTCGTGGAGCACGAAGGCGAAGCCTACGACCTCATGTACAACCACCTAGCCAACCCCTTGCTCTGGTTCGTCCAGCACGGCCTTTACGACCTCCCGTATGCCCCCGAGCTCGGGGACGGCACTAAGAGGGCCTGGGAGGAGGGCTACGTCCCCGTGAACAAAAACTTCGCCGAGGCCGTGGCTCGCACGCTAGAAGACGTCGGAGGCGAGAAGCTCGTGATCCTCGTCCACGACTACCAGCTTTACATGACCCCGCTCTTTCTTCGGGAACGCTTGAAGGGCGACGCCTTTATCTCCCTCTTCGTCCACATTCCCTGGCCTGAGCCCGAAGGATGGCGCATACTGCCCGAGTACGTGCGGGAAGACGTCTTGAGGAGCCTCCTGAAAGCCGACGTTGTCGCCTTTCACACCCGCCGCTACGCTCGCAACTTCGTCCGCACGGCCCAGGAGGTACTCGGCCTAGAAGTGGATGAGGAAGAGGGCGTGGTCTATCACAAAGGGCGCGAGGTCTGGGTGCGGGCGTACCCGATCTCCATAGACCCCGATGAATTCGAGGAGCTCGCGCGCAGCGAGGAGGTGCGGGAGCAAGAAGAGATTGTCAAGGACCTCCCCGGCAAGCTTCTCTTGCGGGTAGACCGGATAGACCTTTCGAAAAACGTCGTCCGCGGCTTCACAGCGTACGATCGGATGCTCGAGCGCTACCCGGAGATGCGCGGAGAGGTTACCTTTCTCGCCCGGTGCCAGCCCTCTCGCGGTGACATTCCCGAATACGCGAGATACGCGGAGGCGATCCAGGAGGCCGTTGACGAAGTCAACGAAAAGCACCGCATGAGTTCCTGGGAGCCCGTAGTGCTCTCGATGGAGGACGACTTTTCCCTCTCCATCGCCGCCTACAAAAACTACGATGTCCTTCTCGTTAACGCCGTTCGGGACGGCATGAACCTCATCGCCAAAGAAGCCGTCGTCGTCAACGAAAAGGACGGCGTCCTCGTCCTCTCAGAGAACGCCGGCGCCCACGAGGAGCTAGGCGAGCAGGCCCTTACCGTCAACCCCTTCGACGTCGACGAGCAGGCCGATGCTCTCTACAAGGCCCTCACCATGGCCGATGGAGAGCGTGGCCGCCGCGCGAAGGCGCTGAAGCAGACCGTTGAGGCCAACACCATAGAAGAGTGGGTGGAGGCGCAGCTGAGGGACATCGCCGCGTACCGCGGCGAGTAGCTTATCAGCGGGTCAGCTATTCAGCGGTCAGCAGGGGTCGTGTAGCGAATCTGCCGCGCGAGTCTAACCCGCCGCGAAGCTGCGACGCCGTGGCCTAGGATGAATAGAGTCCTGCAGAGCAAAAGCTGAAGTGCCGACAAGCTGAGGTGCTAACCACCTATTCTCCAAGCAAAGCTTGGAGAATTTCGCCGACACCCTCGACGCCCTCCACGACCAGGTCGGCTTCCGAGACGATCTCCGGTGGTCCCTCGTCGCTCGCAACCCCGATGCGCAACGTCTGCGCGAGCGCGCCCTCCTTGCGCAACTTCTCGAGCTCCCGGAAGGCGTCGAGATCGGTGGTGTCGTCCCCGATAAAGAGCGCTCTTTCGGGTTCGTACTCCTCGAT
>JALZFK010000167.1 GCA_030861585.1 Actinomycetota bacterium
CGCACCAGCTTTGGTTCCTGGACCCGGGCAAGGACGAGGTAGGCGTGCTCGCCGGAAGCGGTATGGAGAACCTCGCCGATGGCCCGGCCCAGGTGGCGGCGATGGCCCAGCCAAGCGGTCTCTCCTCTGACGGGGAGAAGCTCTGGGTTGTGGATTCGGAGACCTCCTCTTTACGCTACCTAGACCGCTCGGGACGTATCTTCACCGCGGTGGGAACCGGGCTCTTCGACTTCGGCTGCAGTGACGGCCCCGCCGCCCATGCCCTCCTCCAGCATCCGCTGGGTGTGACCACAACGTCAAGAGGTCCCATAGTCTGCGACACCTACAACTCGGCGCTCCGGCGCTACGATCCCCAGAAGAACGAGCTCACCACCCTCGCCCGCGATGGGCTTAGCGAGCCCTCCGATGCGGCGCTCGTGGAAGGGACTGGCGGCGATCTCGTGGTTGCAGACACCAACAATCACCGCCTCGTACGCGTTAGTCCGGGTGGCGAAATTTTGCCGTTCGAGGTTCGGGATCTTACGCCCCCGGCTCCCGTACCCGAAAGAGGCCCCGTCGCCGTCGAGATCGGACCGGTCGAGCTGGCAGGCGAGGTGGAACTGATGGCCACCCTTCCCGTCCCCGACGGGCAGAAACTCGACCCCTCACTCGGCCCGCCGGTCCAGCTCTCCGTCTCTTCGAACGGGCTCCTCTCCGATGGCTCCTTACTTCTCACCAGCGACGAGCTCCCCGCAAGGGTACGACTTGCTTTAGGCGCCGCGGAGGGCAGCCTGGACGTGCTTTTGCGCGTCGGAACCTGCGAAGAGGGCCCGGGCGCCGTTTGTAACCTCGCCGAGCGCCGCTGGCGCGTAACGGTGCGACGCGATGCGGCGGGCTCCCCGCGGCTCAACCTGGGGCTCGGGTAGCTTTCGGCAGCCACCCGTCGGCTCGTTGCCCGGTCCTCCGATGGGGCTTGCGAGTTCTGCGTCGGTAGTTAGCATGGTTTTCGTCCGCCTCTTACGAGGCTAGAATCGGGCGTCTTTCGGGGTATATAGCTCCGGCATATACGGTGATCGAGGAGGGAGTGGCATCAAAGCGAAACTAGCGGCGGTCGCGGCGCTGGCCGGTGGAGCAGCAGGGGTGAGAGCGTACGCTGCCTTTCGAAAATCGAAGCCTGTGGGCGTGCATTATCAAGAGGCCCCGACGAAGGTGCTCGTCGTGGGCGGGGGGTTCGGGGGTATACCGGCGGTGAGGGCGCTGGTGCGCTCTCTGGGTGGAAGTCGGGAGGTGGGCGTGGCCCTGCTGGATCGGGTAAACTTCACGACCTTCTACCCGTTGGTACCGAGGACCATCTCGTCGAACGTCGAGATCAGCCACCTGGCCCACTCCCTCCGCAGCATCCTCACTCCTCTGGGGGTGGATTTTCACCAGGTGGAGGTCGAGGGGGTGAACTTCGAGGCCAGGAAAGTCTACTCGAACGAGTATAGCTTCCCCTACGACTACCTCGTCCTTGGCCCGGGGAGCCGCACGGCTTTCTTCGACGCTGCCGGTGTCCAGGAGAACGCCATAGACCTCAAGGGGCTGCGGGAGGCCCTGCAGGTTCGTAACACCATAATAGATCGTTTCGAGGAGGCCCAGTGGCTGCTGGGGAAGTTCCCGGACGGCCTGCTCACCTTCGTCTTCGTCGGCGCGGGCCCTACCGGGGTGGAAGGCGCTGCCGCCGCCCACGACCTCATCTACAACGTGCTGAAACGTGACTATCCCGACGTGGACTTCGACCGCGTGCGATTGGTGCTTGTGAACTCCGGGCAGCGCATCCTCAAGGATATCGACACCTCTTTGTCTAACGCCGCCATCCACCGGCTCGCCTCCGAGAACATAGAGATCGTAAATAATACGAAGGTAACGGAGATCAGGCCCGAGGCCGTCTTGCTCTCCGACGGCCGCACTATTGCGGCCCACACCACGGTCTGGGCGGCCGGCGTGGAGCCGGGGCTCCTGATCAAGGGCCTCGACGTACCGAAAGACGCTCGCGGGCACATCCTTGTGGACAATTTTCTACGCGTGAAGGACCGGCCCGGGGTCTACGCCGTAGGTGACTGCATCAGCATCGAGGGCCGACCGCCGCTGCCGGCCCTGGCCCAGTCGGCCGAGCAGGAAGGGAAGATAGCGGGCCGCAACCTCGCGGCGGAGATCCTGGGCGAACCCCTGACGCCTTTTCACTACCGGTCTTTGGGCCAGCTCGTAGACCTGGGAAGCACTAGTGCCTTGACCGACATCCTGGGGGTGAAGCTCAGTGGGCTGGTGGGGGAAGCCGTCTGGAGGTTGGTCTACCTGAAGGAGTTGGGCTACAACCTCAACAGGGCGCAGGTGCTCACCGACTGGGTCATCGATCGCGTTACCCGGCCCAACGCCTCCAAGCTCTACGAAGACCCGCCAGCTCCCTAACGGTTCACCCCCGAGCGCGAGCTGCCCCAGAGAGCACACGACGTGGGGTCCGGTTGGCAGCGGCCAAACGGGCTCGACCTTCGACGCTCGTCGGCAATCCTGTCGTCGTTTAATGGGTGGATCCTATTCCTGGCGAGCAGGCACGGTACAAGGCACGACCCTCCTTTTGATTACGCTCCTCGTACCTCTGCGCGTACGCTTACGCCGCCCGCACCGCGCAGAATTCGAGCTCTCCTTCGAGGAAGAGATCACTCTACGCCAGAACCAGCGCCTATCCGAGAAGGTGCGAGAGGTTGGGTGGTCCGGTTTAGGAAGCCGGAACGAACTAAAGGTGAGGCGCACCTAATAGCCCAAGCTACCTGGGCGGATTCTTCGCGATTCTTAGAGATTTCTCAAGATCCTTGGGTAGGAAACGTTCTACAAGGAATATCAGAAAGGAGGGAGGGAAGGGGTCGAGGAGAAACAATCCTGCCGGGAGAGGCTCTTCAGCGACTCCTGCCGCTGTGGTAGGCACTCCTCTTCGATAGATCCGCTCCGAAACCGACCCCGAGCTCTACACGGTAGGCGAGCGATCGACAAACCCTCGGGGAGTGATTGCAGCAACCCGCCTTCCTTGGGAGAATCCTCGTTTGAATATCCGAGTTGTAAGAGCCCGCTGAGGGAATTATGGAAAGGAGCCGTCACTCGTGAACATCCTGGTAGCGTCGCGTCTCCTTACCGTCCTCATAGAGCGAATAGTGCCGGTCGAGGTCTTTGGTACCTGCTAGCGGATCTAACGTGCCGATCGAAGATCACCCCTGGGGCCTCGTGCATTGCCGGCCGGACGCGCGGTGTCGATGTGCCATCCGCAAAGCGGGCGCGGGCTGAGGCGGTATGCGCTCTGTCCGGAAAGCGCTCCGGTCTCGCCTGCCCTCGGCGGCCTCCTTCCTCGGGCGCCGACCCGACCTCCCCGCGCTGCTTGCGCTCTTCGCCCTCACCCTCCTCGCCCAGTGGGACCTCTTGCGCGAGGAGATCACCATCGGATCGGACGCGGCGACGCAGTACTACCCGTTCTACCACCTGCTGGGCGAGAGCCTGAGGTCGGGCACCATCCCGGGGTGGAACCCCTACCAGTTCTCCGGTACCCCCTTCGCCGCCGACCCCCTCACCGGCTGGTCCTACCTACCCGCCATGCTGCTCTTCGCCCTCCTGCCCCTGGTGGGGGCGGCCAAGGGCCTGATGTTCTCGCACCTGCTGCTGGCCGGGCTCTTTACCTACGCGCTGGGGCGCGTGCTGGGGATGGGGTCCGCCGGCTCTTTGCTAGCCGCCATCGCCTACCAGTACAACGGCCTTTTTTACATCGATAACACCTGCTGCCTGCAGTACGTAGGGGTGATGGCGTGGCTGCCGCTGGCGATCGTGGGGGCGGAGCTGGCGATCCGCAGCCCAAGCTGGCCGAGGCGGGGCCTGTGGTGGGGGATCTCGGGGCTGGCTGTGAGCCAGGCGCTCGCCTCGTGGTTCGGGCAGGGCTCTTACTACGCCCTGCTGGCTTTGAACGGCTACGTCTTCTACCGCACCTTGCTCTACCCGCCGGAGAACGTCGGCGGCGTCAAGGAGCGGGTCGGAGGGCTCTTCGTGCACGGGGGGGCGGTGTTGGTGTTTGGGGCGTGCTTGGCGGCGGCCGGGGTGCTGCCCAGGCTGGAGTACAATGCCCTCTCCAACCTGGCCGGCGGTTACCCGGACGAGGTCCGTGCCTATGGCGGATGGTCCGTAAGCGACTGGGTCTCGTTGCTGGAGCCCGGCTTCTGGTACGCGGGCTTGAGCGTCCTAGCCCTGGCGCTGGTCGCGCCCCTGATAGCCCGAAAGCGTTTCGCGGTACCCTACTTTAGCGTCCTCGCGCTGTGCACGCTCGTTCTTACCGATCAAGGCCCCACGCCGCTGCACTCGGCGCTTTATTTGCTGCTGCCCTATTTCGAGCGTTTACATCCGCACGACCCCGATCGCGTGGTGTTGATCTTCTACCTAGGGGTTGCTCTTCTGGCTGGTGGGACGCTTACAGCGTTGGGGGAGCGGGTTGTTAGGAAGTCCTCTTTGCTAGCCCTGCCAATCTTGGCAGCGCTCCTCCTGGCTACCGTGGGCATCCTGTTCCCACCCAAATCCGGAGGTTGGGTGGCTCTTTACCCCGTGTCTTTGAAGAACGGCGTATTGGTACCCGTAGGTTCGCTGCTGTTTTTGATCCTGGCCGTTGGGCTCGTCGCAGCGTATGCTCTGCTCCCGGCCCGACTAACGGGCTGGCGCGCGGCCGCGTTCGCGGTACTGGCGCTCACCGTGTTCGCCGACCTGCTCGCGGCCGACAGGGTCACGATAGCCAAGCAGGATTTTTCTGGGCAGGGGTGGTTGGTAAGGATGCGCGAAATGGACCTCGCGGAATACTATCGTCCTTCGGGGGCCGCCCGGTTCTTGCAGTCCAAGGAGGACGAGGAAGAGCCCTTCCGCTACTTCGGCTACGACCCGGGAGGATCGGGGGAAGGTTCACAGGTCTCCGCTCCGTTATGGTTCGCAGACCCTGGCACGCGCGTGCTAGAGGCGAACGGGCGGTCGATGCTGCTAGGGCTGCAGAACGTCCAGGGCTACAACCCCACGCACATCGCCCGCTACGACGAGTTCATGAGCGTCCTGAACGCCGACCAGCAGAACTACCACTTCATCGACGTCTACGAGAAGGGCCTAACCTCCCCCCTGCTCGACCTCCTCAACGCCCGTTACATAATCGTCCCCTCCCACCCCTCCCAGGAAGACCCGGAGGGCCTGAGACGGTTCGAGGGCTTGGAGCATACGCACCCGGTCGTCTACGAGGACGGCCAGACGAAGGTCTTGGAGAACCCCGAGGCGCTGCCGCGGGCTTGGATCGTCCACTCCGCCCAACAAGTGGGCTCCGAAGAAGCCTTAGAACTGCTTAGCTCCGGCGAGGTGGACCCCAGAGAGACCGCCCTCCTGCAAGACGAGCCCCCCGACAAGCTGGCCCAGCCCGAGGGCGCCTCCTCGGACCGGGCTTCGGTCGTCGAGTACGAGGCGAACCGAATGAGGCTCAAGACCGCCACTACAGCGCCCGGCCTGCTGGTACTCAGCGAGGTGTACTACCCGGCGTGGAAGGCCTACGTCGACGGGCGCCCGGTCCAGGTAGGCGTGGCCGACGGGCTGTTGCGCTCGGTGGAGGTGCCGGAGGGCGAGCATGAGGTCGAGCTGCGCTACGAGTCGTGGCCGCTTTGGGGAGGGGTGGCGCTCTCGCTGATAGGGTACGCGGCGCTCTTGGCGCTGGCCGTCGTAACCGCAGCTCAGTACCGGCGGAAGAGCGTTTAGGAGCCCTTCGCCCGCTAGCCGTCCTATCGAGCAGCGTTAGAGGCCTCGTGTTCGGGCTTACCACCAGGTATGCGCCTCTCGAAAAGAAAGGATACGCTACGACGATGTACACGAGGACTCGTTAAAGTGCTAATCTTCGGCTCTACGCCTATCTAAGCGGGGAGGTGCTCTAACGTGCTTACCGACATTACGCAATGGGCCATCGACATCGTCTACTCCTTCGGCTACGTCGGCGTGTTCTTTCTAACGGCGTTGGCTAATATGAACTTGCTGATCCCCACGCAGCTGACCCTTCCCCTCGCCGGTTTCCTGGTCGGACAGGGGTATTTTTCGCTCATCCTGGTGCTAGCGGCGTCGACGGCGGGTTCGCTGAGCGCCTCACTAGCCCTGTATCTCATGGGGCTCTGGAGCGGTGGGAGCTTGCGTCGCGTCACTAAGCGAATCAGGCGGTTCGACAAACTCGCTTTTATGTTAGACCTGAACAAGGCAAGCAAGATGTTCGAGCGCCACGGCAGGGAGGCTATCCTGAGCGGACGCTTTGCCCCAGGGATAGGGGCCCCGATCTCGGTGCTCGCAGGCTTCGAGCGCATGCCCATCTGGCAGTTCACGTTCTATACCGCTCTCGGCAGCGCCTTGTGGAACGCAGGGTTCATCGGGCTAGGCTGGGAACTCGGTACTCAGTGGCCGCTCGTGAAGCAGTATGCGTCGAGTGTCGAGTACGTGCTGCTAGTCGCCGTGCCTGCGGCGATCTTTTGGCTCTTGTGGCGCCGCCGGAAGGCGCGCGGGTGATCACCGGAAAGATCAAAAGTTGGGAAAGAGGAATGGCGCGTTGCTCTCCTCAAGCGGCGTCCGAGTATCACCCCGCGTATTTAGTAGAAGACGTTATTCTTCAGCTTGTAGTACAGGCGGTAATACACCGGCTCCAACCTGTACCAAGCGGCGGCGGGTGCCCGTTTGACCGGCAGGTCGAAACAACCTAAGGAGTCCGC
>JALZFK010000152.1 GCA_030861585.1 Actinomycetota bacterium
CGCTCAGTGCCCGCGAGATCGAGGTGCTCAAGCTGGTCGCCGGAGGCGCGAACAATAAAGAGATCGCCAACCAGCTCTACGTCACCGAGGCCACCGTCAAGTCTCACCTGATCCGCATCTACGGCAAGCTCAACGTCGCCGATCGTACGGCAGCCGTGGTCAAGGCGATGGAGCTGGGCATCCTGCGCCTAGGCTCGTGATCTCCGGCGGCCCCGATCCATCCGGTCGGATGCAGTTCTAGACACTTCTCGGACAGTCTCTAGCTATCTTGTGGTCCACAGGCGTGACGCGCTCAGCAGTCTGCTTTTAGCGATCAGCAAAGGTTTATGGAGTCTGCTCCCTCCGGAAACCGTAACCTCGTCGGTTTTCGGGAATGTGTTCGGCTTTTAGCGGTGCCTCTCATGCGCGCATGAGAGGATCGCGGGACGCTAAGGGCTGACAGCTGACTGCTATAAAGCTAAGATGCGTGCTTGATTATGGGCAGGCCTGAGCAAAGGTCGGAGGGCGAAATGGCAAACGGCCGTAAAGAGCGAGCGGCTTACGTTACCGGGGTGGGAGTCGTCAGTCCTATTGGGGTTGGGCGTGAGGCGTTCTGGGGATCGCTCCTGGCCAACGAGAGCGGAGTTGGCCCGATCACGCTCTTCGATGCGCGGGACTACGAGGTCAGGATCGCCGCCGAGTGCACGGATTTCGACCCGAAGGACTTCATGGACCGCAAAGCCGCCCAAAGGACGGATCGGTTCGCCCATATGGGGCTGGCCGCCGCCAAGCTCGCCCTGGAAGACACGAACGCTTGGGGGGAGCTCGAGAACAACGCGCAAAGGGTGGGGCTCATCCTCGGGAGCGGCTTAGGCGGGGTGACGAGCATGGAAGGCACCCAGCAGACGATAGACACCAAAGGGCCCGGGCGGGTCAACCCGTTCGCCGTCACCAAGATCATGCCGAACTCGGCCACCGCTCACATCGGCATCCAACTCGGCGTGGAGGGTCCATCGGCCACGCCCGCCCTTGCCTGCGCCTGCGGCACGGACGCAATCGGCTTGGGGTACGACCTGATCCGTCGCGGCGACGCGGACGTGGTGATTTGCGGTGCGACCGAAGCGACGATCACCCCGGTTATAGTCGCCGGTTTTATCGCCATGCGTGCCATGAGCCACAACAACGCCGACCCCGAGGGCGCCTGCCGCCCCTACGACAGAGACCGCTCAGGCTTCGTCATCGGCGAGGGCGCCGCCACCATCATTCTGGAGAGCGCGGAATCGGTCGAGCGCCGAGGCGCCGAGCCGTACGCCAGGATAACCGGCGTCGGACGCACCACCGACGCCTACAATGTTTCCGACCCCGATCCCAAGGGACGTGGCATCTTGCGCGCCATGGAGCTCGCCCTGAAAGAAGCGGGCCTCGCGCGCGAAGAGGTCGACTACATCAACCCGCACGGTACCGGCACCGTCGCCGGCGATGGCCCAGAATCGCAGGCCATGCGTGCCATTAACCCGAACGCGATGGTCTCCGCGACGAAGTCGACCCTGGGCCACTCTTTAGGAGCGTCGGGGGCCATAGAGACGGCTATTTGCACTTTGGCGATGAAGGAGAAAACGGTGCCGCCGATGCGGAACCTCGAAACGCTCGCCGAGGAGTGTGCCAAGCTCGATTACGTAGTAGGAGAGCCGCGGCGGGCGCCGAGCTTGAAAGCAGCCCTCTGCGCGAACCTCGGCGTCGGTGGTCATAATGCGGTGGTCGTCTTGGAAAGCGCCTAGAAAGGGTAGAGACTCGGTTATGAGCCAGGTGGAACAATGGCTGGCAGAGCTGAAAAATATCGTCGCCCCGTACGGGAGCGCGCTCGTGGCATTCTCCGGCGGGGTGGACTCTTCGCTGGCTCTGGCAGTCGCTGCGCGAGCGCTGCCAAAGGAACGCGTGCTTGCCGTCACCTCCAACAACGAGACGTACTTACCGTCGGAGCTAGATCTAGCGGAGGCGCTTGCCCGAACGCTCGGGGTAGAGCACCTCGTGGTGAACACGCGGGAGCTGGACAATCCAAACTACGCCAGTAATCCCACCAACCGCTGTTATTTTTGCAAGAACACGCTGTATTCGGACCTCAAAGCCCTTGCCCAGGAGAAGGGCTACGCCTGCGTGGTGGACGGGGCGAACAAGGACGATGAGGGGGATTACCGTCCCGGAAGAAAGGCGGCCAAGGAACTCGATGTCGTCTCCCCCCTCGCTATGGCGGGGATGGGCAAGGCCGAAGTGCGCGAGCTCGCCAAGCATTTGAAGCTCCCAACGTGGGACAAGCCGGCTCTGGCATGTTTATCGAGCCGGTTCCCTTACGGGCAAGAGATCACGCCGGAGAAGCTCGCCCAGGTCGCGAGGGCCGAGGAGTACATGCGACGGCGAGGCTACGAGCAGGTGCGCGTGAGGCACCACGGAGAGATCGCACGTCTCGAAATCGGACCCGACGAGCTCGAACGAGCCTTCAGAGAAAGGGATGAGATCTCCACCGAGCTGAAGGCCGCGGGCTTCCTCTACGTGGCGCTGGACCTTACCGGCTACGAGTCCGGGTCCTTGAACGCCGCGCTCAAGCAACCCGGCAAAAAGAAGATGCTGCCCGTGATCGAATAACGCTCGTGGCGCCCGGCGAGGCTACACTCTGGATCACGCTCTTGGTCATGCTACTCGGGCTCTTGGGTAGCATCCTTCCGGGTTTGCCGGGCGTCCCTCTGATCTTCGCCTCGGCCCTGGT
This sequence comes from Actinomycetota bacterium, assembly GCA_030861585.1. Lineage (GTDB taxonomy): Bacteria > Actinomycetota > Rubrobacteria > Rubrobacterales > Rubrobacteraceae > Rubrobacter_F. The sequence goes on from JALZFK010000152.1 coordinate 2,741, forward strand.
CTACGCCTACGTGACGGACTTCGAGTTCGTCGGCGGATGGGTCATCATCCTTTTGGGCCTCTTCGCCCTCCTCGCCTTCGTCGCGGACTTCCTCGGCACGGCTTACGGAGCGCGGCGGTTCGGGGCGAGCAACTGGGGCACGGCCGGCGGCGCCATAGGAGGTATTGTGGGTACTCTGGCCGGTGCTCTCTTCTTCGGCGTCGGGGCCCTGTTCGGCCTCCTCGCCGGCACCATCGGCGGCGTCTTCGTCGGCGAATACCTGCGGCATAAACGACACGGTGCTGCGCCTGCCACCAACCCCGATACCCCCGCCATGCCATCCGGTGGTCGCGACTGGCGAGGGGGCTCGAGGGCAGCCGGCGGGGTCCTCATGGGCTACCTCCTCAGCGCCGTGGCTCAGGGCTTCCTGGGCCTTCTAAGCGTGGTCGTCTTCATTCTGGCACTGTTTTACTGAGGCTGGCCGCTCGCCAGCTACCCGTCTTCCCCCTTCTCGCGGAGGAAACGTTCGAGCTCACTGGCGAGCTCCTCGCCGGAGGGGAGGTTCCTTATGCCCTGCGCAGCCTGGGTGTCGTAGCGCTCCTCGAGCATGCGAACGTAAGAGGTGAGGTCCGAATCCTGAGCGACGGCGGCCGAGACCTGCCGCTGGTAGTCCTCCGAGGTGCGTTCGAGGTGGGCAGTGTTGAAGCTAGCGCCGAGCAACCTGGAGAGGTTTTGCAACAGCGCCA
>JALZFK010000156.1 GCA_030861585.1 Actinomycetota bacterium
GGCCCGCCCCATCACCCGTTCGCCTATAACGTAGGCACCGGCCCTGCCGTGGGCCTCTATAGCGGCAGCTTGTAGTACGCGGTGCGCCTTCTCCCCTAATCCCCAGACCTCTTCTTGTGCGCCCACCTTGTAGCTTCCCCCCTCTGCTACTAGTCGTGGTCCTCTTGTTATTTACCGAACATTCTACCCTACCTCTGGGAGACTGGGGGCCGGGCTGGCAAAGGGAGAAGGCCCGGCCCCTGTTAGGCGACGGAGCTAGAGTGGCACATCCCTATGGCCAGGACAACGTGAACCTCGCTGAGGTAAAAGTTGCTTATGCTTCACCCGCATCTGTTTAGGCTCCCTTCTAAGCAGTCCGCGAAGAGGCACGTCGAAGAGGGACGCCAGCGCCTTCACAAAAAGCCTCAACCAAAAGAATAGGGTACAAAAAAGCTCGCGGGGTTTTCTGCCTCTTAAAGACCTGTAGCCCTCACCTGTATAAAGCTGAGGATGAACGACAGACTCCGCATAGGGGATGCCGCAAGGCTACTGGGCATCACGCCCCACTATTTGCGGATGCTTGAGCGGGAAGGACGCACCCCGGAGGCCGACTACGACCGCGCGGGGAGGTTCTACACCGAAGCCGATATCGAGCTCCTAAAGGCGATGGGCGTAGGCAGCAAGCCCCGGCGCCTTCGTTCAGCAGACGAGATCTTAGGAGCGATGCGATGAGTGGCACCCGCCCCCCGGTTGTGGTGCGCCGCCGGCACTTTCCGAACGAGAGCAGTCAGCTCGAAGCATTGAGGATATTACTCGAGAAGGCGACCAGGGCGAGCCTTCACCCGGACGCAAGTACCGCGGGAAGCCGCGAACCTACGGCACGAGCTGGGGCAAGAACACCGTAAGGGAGATAGTCGCACAGACGAACGTGGCCGCGGGAGCTCCCGATAAACGGCGAGCCGGAGGACGTCGTAGGTATCGTAGACGATTACTCGAAGTGGTTAGCCCAAAGCGACGTGCCGAAGCTGTTCGTGAACGCTGAGCCGGGTTCGATCCTCATAGAAGCACAGCGAGACTTCTGCCGAGCGTGGCCGAATCAAGGGGAGATCACGGTCCGCGGAGCGCATTTTATCCAGAAAGACTCGCCGCATGAGATCGGGGAAGCCGTCGCCGCCTTCGTAAAGCGAATCGAAGGAGCCTCTTAAATACCGCTCTCATCCCCCGACCGTTCGTACAGCCGTGGGTAGATCTCCTTGTACCGAGCGTAGGCCGCCTCGTATGAGGCGCCTTCGCGGGGAAGGATGATCTCACCAGGCTCCGGCGCGATCTCTAAAGTATCCTCGGCTGCCCGGTAGACACCGGCGGCGATCCCGGCGAGAAGTGCCGCCCCCCGCGCCGAGGCGCTCCCCGCGATCGCGTCGGGCACCGGCCTCAAGGGCCGACCGAGGACGCCGGCGAGGAGCCCGCGCCACGGTTCGCGCAGGGAACCACCCCCGGCGAGCCTGAGTTCGGTGACGCGTACCCCGATCTCCTCCAGCGCCTCCAAGCCCTCGCGCAGCGCAAACGCCACTCCCTCGAAGGCAGCGCGCAGGAGGTGAGCACGATCGTGGGAGAGCCTCAAGCCCACCCATGCGCCTCGGGCGTGGGGATCGAAGTGTGGTGTGCGCTCCCCGCTCAAGTAAGGCAGAAAGGTCACGCCTCCAGCGCCGGGAGGCACAGAGAAGGCCTCGCGATAGGCCTCCTCCCAAGAGGCCTTGAGCACCTTGAGGGTCCATTGGAGGGCTAGCCCAACGTTCTGGACGGCGGCCATCGCGTAGAAGCGGCCCGAGGAGCGGTCGTGGGCGGCGCGGTAGAGGTGGGTGCGGAAGCGCGGATCAGGGACAAGGCTTTCGCGGGGGAAGACGATCTGGCCACCCGTCCCAACTGTGAGCTGCACGGGGCCGGGAACCAGAAGACCCAAGCCGAGGAGCGCTGCCGCTACATCGCCGGCGCCAGCCGCCACCGGGAGGCCCGCCGGAAGGCTCAAAGCCCCGGCCGCCTCCGGGGCAAGCGCACCCGCGGGTGCGCCCGAGGAGACAAGTGGGGGTAATAGGTTCATCCGCAAACCCAAAGCTTCAACGACCGCCTCCGACCATCTGTCGGCCTCGAGGTTGTAGAGAAGCGTGGCGGAGGCATCGGAAGGCTCTGAAAGGGCCTCGCCCGTGAGGCGCAGCCGCAGCCAGTCCTTAGGCTGGAGCGCCCACCGGGTCGCGCGGTACGCTTCGGGCCCGTTGTCGCGCAGCCACAGGAGGCTAGGTCCCGCCATCCCAACGGCGGGAGGGTTGGCCAGCCTACGCAGTAGCCTAGGGTCGAGTTTTCGGTAGCTGGCGAGCTGCTCGTCCGACCGGGCATCGGCCCAGAGTACGGCCGGCCTTAAGGGCCTTCCTGCGGCCTCCGAGAGAACGACGCCGTGCATCTGGCCGGAGAGTCCGAGCGCCGCGATCGATGCGCCACGTCCCCCGACAGCGGCTCGGACCGCTGTCGCGCAGGCGTTCCACCAGTCTTGTGGATCAGACTCGGCCCAACCGGGGCAGGGCGAGTGGATCGGGTAGGGTGCCACACCCTCGCCCCGGACGATCCCGTAAGCGTCGATCAGGAGCGCCTTCGCGGAACCGGTGCCGAGGTCGAGGCCTAATAGAAGCATCTCAGTTTGTCAGCATTTCAGCCGGTCGGCTTTCTGCTTTTGGTCTACCATCGGACGCTCGCGGGCCCTTTCGCTCTTTTTCCGCCGCTCCTTCAAGTCGAGTGATCGTTCCGCCCCCCGCCGCTTACCAGACCGGTTGTCTAGCCAACAAGACGAATAAAGACGGGGCCGACTCGTTAGGAGGAGAAAAAGGTGTCGGCCCCGACGCGTAGCGAGTGTATCACACTAGATCCTCACCCCATCACGCGTTTGGGTCAACTTTTTGTGTCCCCTTCAGACCGGGAGCGAAAAGGAGGGCCGAGGTTCACCGGCCTTCCTTGAGGTTCTTCGACGTCTCCCAGCGCTGCGAGGTGGCCTGGTCTGGTTTTGGAGCCTAGCTCTCCTTGAGTTCGGCCTGGACGATCAAACGCCTCGCGTAATCGGGGAGCGTACACGATTGCAGCGTCAATATGTTCTTGCCCTCCAAAGGCTCCGTCACGAACAGGTCCGTCGGTTCCACCTCCGAGGTTTGGAAGACCTCGTAGGTGTACTGCCTGCCGTTGGCGTCTCCAACTAGTATCTCGTCGCCGACCTGAACGCTATCGAGGTCGTAGAAGGCGAGGAAACTGGGATAGCCCGGGTAGCCGAGGCGGTGCCCGGCCAGGTAAACGTTGGCCTCCTCTTGCCACGGGAAGCCGGTGCCCTCGAGGTGGATGCCGGCGAAGTTCTTGAGCATCTCTTCGTTATCGCCGAATGTACTCGGGAAGGCGGCATCCTTCACGCGCTGCATCGAGGGTACCGTGACCGTCAAGGTCTCATCCTCGGGAGCGTTCGCGTCGTTGCCCTGGGCCTGTGGTTCGGCGGGGGCCTTCGGCGCGACGGGTTGATCGGGCGGGGCTTCCGAGCCGCCGCAGGCGGAGAGCATCGTTAAGATCGCCAAAGCCACGATCACCAACAGGAGCTTCCCTACGCGCAAGTTCGTCACCTCTTTAGTCGCTCTCTGCTACCGGGACCGGCGGTCGCGGGGAGAATGACCCGCCGATTTTCCGGCTCATACTGTACCAAAAATTCCGCGCATTTCGACAACCGTAAGTAGGATTTTCGCCGACCGAAAGTAGTAGAAAAAGCGGCTACCACGCGAGGCTTCGGCCCCACTTCCCGAGGGAGCCGGAGGCGATTCAAGAAGCGATGTTTCTCTTCCGCCGCTGGCGCATCGAGCGCTTCCACTCGAAGAGGTAGACGCCCTATGCCCTTCACTATCGCTGTACCCCCACAAAGCGATCGGTTATGACAAAAGCCGTCGGTTTACTACGGTACGCGCAGCGTACGGACGAAGTCCTCGACGGTGTAGAGGTATTCGGTTGCCCCGGGCTCCGGTCGCGGGTTGACGCAGACGAGGTCGAAGTTTTGCAACACCCTTATCAGCTCCTCGGCCTCCGGCCGCACCGCGCCCCAGCCTTCGCCGGGGATCCTGGCTCGCCAGTGCATGTAGAACTGCTCGGCCTCTATGACGCTCTCGAAGACGCAGAGCACCTCGCCTTCTTTAGCACCATAGGAGAGGTAGCCGGGGATGTCGCCCTCCATACGGCCTAGCAGCACGTACCCCTCGCGCTCCTGCAGGTAGTCGAACAAGCAAGCTCCTTTCTTCGCGGCACATCCCCCCAACATAGGATACACGGCCGGTTCGAGCTGTAAGGCACGCCCGTAGGGAACTCAAGCGCGAGATGGACGGGTGCGTTCGCGTTTTGCGAAGAGTAGTACGAGATCGTGGACGTTAGCGACCATTCCGCACGTGAGGCAGGCCCTCTCAAAGGTCCGCCGCAGTAGAACCCTTAACGCTGAAGGTGCCTTAAGCCTGGTAGGTCGCTCCGTAAGACCACATCGCGGGGTAGTACGGAGGCTTGCGGCGACTCCTCGGATATTCCGGCGTGATAAGGCGTATCACCTCGAGGCTCGCCGAGCTTCGCCAAGACCTGCTGTATAGACCTCCTGAATATACAATGAGGGCTAGAATTTTTAGGGAAAGGAGAAAAGGTTGAGCATCAAGGAATACGAGGCGTTTTACCGGCGGTCTGTGGAGGACCGGGACGGATTCTGGATGGAGCAGGCCCGAGGGATAGAGTGGCACAAGGACCCGGAGAGGGCGCTGGACTTCGACAACCCACCGTTCGCCCGATGGTTCGTCGGGGGTGAGACCAACCTGTGCTACAACGCGGTCGATAGGCACCTCCCCGAGCGCGGCGAGCAGAACGCCCTGATCTACATCTCCACCGAGACCGGCGAGCGCAGGAGCTACACCTACCGGGAGCTCTACGGGGAGGTCAACGCCTTCGCGGGCGCCTTGAGGAGCCTCGGGGTAGGTCGGGGAGACCGGGTGATCGTCTACATGCCGATGGTACCGGAGGCCATCTTCGCCATGCTCGCCTGCGCGCGGCTCGGGGCGATCCACTCCGTCGTCTTCGGGGGCTTCTCCGCCCCGAACCTCGCCAAGCGCATCGATGACGCCAAACCCAAGGTCGTGGTCGCCGCGGACGCCGGCGTGCGCGGCGGCAGCGCGATCTACTACAAGCCCATCATCGATGATGCCCTGGAGACCACCGAGTTCCCGCCCGAGCGCCTCGTCCTTTTGAACCGGGGTATAGCGGAGGACTTGTCTTTAATCAAAGGGCGAGACCTGGACTACGCGGAGCTGCGCGAGCACCACTCGGGCGAAGAGGTTCCGGTCCAGTGGGTGGAGTCCTCGGAGCCAAGCTACATTCTCTACACTTCGGGGACGACGGGAACACCGAAGGGCGTGCAGCGCGACACGGGAGGCCACGCGGTTGCTCTGGAGGCTTCGATGCGGCACATCTTTCAAGGGGAGCCCGGAGAGACGATGTTCACCGCCTCGGACATCGGGTGGGTGGTCGGACACTCCTACATCGTCTACGGCCCCTTACTGCGCGGCATGACGGCTATAGTTTACGAGGGTCTGCCTATAAGACCAAACCCCGGGATCTGGTGGGACATCGTCGAGGAGCACGAGGTCACGACCATGTTCACGGCGCCGACGGCCATCCGGGCACTCAGGGGGAGCGACCCGAAGTACATAGAAGGCCGAAACCTGGGCAGGACGCTCAGGAACCTGTTCCTCGCCGGGGAACCGCTGGACGCGCCGACGTCGGAATGGGCATCCAAGTCGTTGGGAGTCGCGGTGCGGGACAACTACTGGCAGACGGAGACGGGGTGGCCGATCCTGAGCACGCTCCTACCGGGGCTCGAGGATGTACCGCTTAAGGTAGGCTCCGCCGGCTTCCCGTGCGCCGGCTACGACGTAAGGCTGGTGCACGAGGAAACCGGCGAGGAGGTCGAGCAG
>JALZFK010000188.1 GCA_030861585.1 Actinomycetota bacterium
GGCGAACCTGGCTCTCCTATCGGGTTACCCGAAGTTCGAGGCGGTTGTTGCCATCGGTTCGGCTGCCTTTTTCGACTAGTGCGTAAGGGACGACGAGGTCGAACGGTTTTGAGAACGGGTTGGGGTCGAGCCGCAGGGTAAAGCGGTTCTCCCAGACGGGCGCGAAATTCGAGCCCTCGAACTCGAAGCCGTTTCGGTACCATGGATGATCGTTTCGGCCCGGTTCGTTTAAGCACACAAACAGCGACAGATCATCGCACAGCTGCAGCAAGCGGAAGTTATGCCCGAGGTTGCCCGATTCCTCTTTAGTCATGAGCTCCTTGATCTTGCGTTGACGCCCAGCTTCGCTTTCGCGGAACCCAGCCTCGTCTTTGGAATCGCCAACGAGCGAGGCGTAATGCATGCTGCACAGGCACGCTGCGTAAGGGGATCGCGCCTCCAGGAGATCCAACCCTACTTTGTAAGCCCGAAGCTTGGGTCTGGCTGGGTAATTGGCGAAGGAGTAGGGTTTGCCCGACTCCTCGTTCCAGCGCACGACCGCATCCAGGTCTTGCCAGCCTACGTCGTGGTTGGCGATTGCGTAGAGGGTGGCCTCGAGTGGCCGAGGTTTTTCGACCCAATGCCGCGCGAACTCGCCGGAAATCAAACCGTGGTCGTGCTGCTTTATGAGGACGTAAGAGTGGGGCCTCTCCCGAACGATCATGTGCCTGCCCCTAAAGAGATTCCCCGGATCAAAGCACGAGCCGCCGATCGACGGCGAGGGGAGACAGGAGGGTCCCGTCTTCGAGAAACGCACCCTGGGCCTCGTCGAAGTCTTCTTCGGGCACGGTGACGAGGAGAAGAGCGAAGCCGGCGGGGAAGGAAGCCTCCCACCTTTCGGCGAGGAGCTCGGGCATCCCGAGACGCAAAAGCTTCTTCTCGACGCGGTGACGTCGATGATAGACGACGAGGCCGACCACGGCGGCGACGGTAAGCGCCGCCTGCACGACGAGGCCGGTCCACAGCTGGACGATGCCCATGAGAAAGGATACGGTCGAGGCCGAGAAGAAGGTGCTCGCAAACTCTACCCACTGCCGACGCGACAGGCCGCTCTCCACACTGCGCACGCGCGCCTCCGGCAACAGGATCCGTGTAAGGCTCTCGTCTCGCCGCCGCGTCAGCACAACAACCAAATCACGCGTGAGATCCAAAGCGTCGATCCGGCTCGTAAGCTCCTTGAGAGACCCGACGTCCGGGACGACAGCCCCGACGGTGTAGTAACGTGCAATACCCATGCTGTGCCGATTTTACTAAACCTCCCGAATTTCGCTTCCGTACCCTGCTGACAGATGGTCTGCGAGAGGTGCGGTAGATCGAAGCTAGAACAGCGCAACTAACACGACTTACAAGATCACACGAGGTACTTAAGAGCAAGCGGGACGAAGGAGCTACGGGGAAGAAGAGCCTGCTCAGAGCATAACTCTTTTCTTAGTATAGGCTCTTCGGTTAACCTGTAATGTGACTAAATTTTTCAATAAGTGATGTGCCGGCGTGCCCGACGACTTCGAGCTCGGTGGCTCGTAGTCACCGTCGAGCCGGGGCTTGAGGTGTCTGCTCGAACACCATCCAGCAGTCCTCCGCGGCAAGCGTGGCGCCCGAAATGGACGAGTAGGGACGAGGCAAGGCCGACAGAGCCTAAGGCCGGTGAGCAAAAGGGCCGAGGCTTTTGCCCCGCCGGCCTTTTTTGTGCTGTCGGAACCGAGATTTCTTGACAGCATAGTCGGGGAGCCAGGGGCGAAAAATCCGGCTCAGGCGTGGATCCTTCAGTGATCAAAACACCTTTGGCCTGCTCCGGAGCCATAAGCTAGTGGTAAGAAGACCCAGGAGGAGAGTGCGCCCGCGTACCCGATACTTCGGAGAACGAGACGCGCAACGGGTCCTATAGTCAATGGAAACACCGAGTAGAAAGGAGTCCCACCGCGCCTCACTCATTGTAGACGATCGATGGCCGACCCCGGTTACAGGAGGGCAGACCCCAGGTTAAAGGTTCGTTAAATTTAGTGAGAAGTAATGGTGCCCGGGGGCCTTTGTCTTAGCGTCCAGGTCGGTGAAAGGAACACATGTAGCACTTCTACCATACCCATCAGCACGTATCTGGCACCCTGGTGACTTCGTTAGCGAAGAGCTCTAGGACCGAGCTCTCCATCAAGTGAAGGCCAGAACGGTGGCAGCGATCGCGATCCCGATGAGGAGGCCGGCGAGCACGTCGAATGGGTAGTGGACGCCGAGGTAGATCCGGGAAATGGCGACGAGGAAGCCCGAGAGAACGAAGGCAGGAGCAAAGGAGGGGTAAACAGCGGATAGGGCCAGTGCGCCGGCAGCAGCGGTCGCCGAGTGCCCGGAGGGGAAAGAGCTTGAAGAGGGCGTTTTTGTGAGAGGGAATATCTCGGTGTCATAGATAAAGGGGCGGGCGCGGTTGAACAGGTACTTCGCGCCCTCGGCGACCGTCCAGGAGACCGCAACCGCCACCCATGGCACGAGGAGGTGGGAGGGTTGGAGACCGGTCACGAGGAAGGCCAAAACAGCGATCACACCCCACAAAGCGCCCGCTCTCCCGGCGACGGTGAAGGCGCGCATCAGCGACGTGAACGGGGCCCACTTAAAGTGGAAGATCGCCCGAAACAACGCCCGGTCAAGGTTCTTTATTGTCAGCACGAGGTTCTTCAAGGCTTTAGTCGCTCCGTCGCGAAAAGGTCGGGGCGCGTATTTTACACGTCCTACGACGGCACGAGACGGCGTGGTACCCTCCAATGCAGCCAAATGCTGCCGTAAGAAATGACCGAGATACTCCAATAAGGTCGTCTCGCCAGCGAAAACGCTCACCAGGACCTCCGAAGAGGCGGCTATGAAGTGAGTACCGCTGATCGGGACGAGGAAGACCAGTACGTAGACAAAAACACCCGAGAGATGGTGTCCTGGAAGCCAGTTACCATCCAAGTTCTAATTCGTAGTCATTTCTCGCTCAGCGACAGGGGCTGACACAGGGGACAGGACAAAACCGCGCTTTTATCAGGGGTTCGACTTTCCTCAAAGGACACAGAGGACCAGTGAGGGACACCCGGTTGCGGTCAAACTGGGACTCATCGGAGTGCTTAGACCATCAGACCGGGGCTTAGCCTTCTCGGACTCTGCCCTGTTCGACGAGACCGCCACCAACCTAAAATACGAGTTTCGCTCACGGTCTCAAGGGCGTCTTGAGGGCTGAATCGTGACGCTTATACGGTCGCAGATTCGAGCCCTGCTGAACAGACTACTCAACCGAAGTGGTATCTGCAAGCGCATTCTGAAAATTGTGAGACCGACGCACACCACCTACGCCAATTAGTACACCAGCACACCACGAACACCCCCGAACAAGAGGTAACGCAACGTCTACCGATTTGGCCTAAATACGCGGGTTCTCGGGCAATAGAGAACGAGGACAAACAAACCACCTACTCTAAAGTAGAATGGCCTCGACAAACCTCAAGGATCATAAGAGAAGGAGCAAGAGAGGCATGGATCGAGAGACCGTCAAGAAGATAGTGGAAGAGGCCCGTGGCGAGGAGGCAAACCTCGTGGTCTGGGATAGGAGAGACACCTTCACCATAGAGCCTAAGGCCGAGATCTCCGTCGAGGATGACTACCTCAAGGTGAAGATGGAGGACGGCAAGGCGACCGTCTATGTCGATTACGACTCGATCTACAAGCTCGTCATCGACAAGGAACGAACCGCCCGCATCGGCGCCAGGGCAGGCTTCGGCGCTATAGGGAGCTAGGCAGCCCACTTCGAGAGTCGAAAAATACAGCTTCCTACTCTCGATCCTCCGCTGACCGACTAACAGGCTATTCGTCCCTGAGGATTTCCGTCCCGCCCGAGCGACCCACCACGACCTCTCGGGCGAGTCCGACGAAGAGGCCACACTCCAGAGCCCCGGGGATGCGCTTTATCTCCCCTTCGAGCGAGGTCGGGTTCGGGATGGAGGCAAACCGGCAGTCCGCAGTATAGTGGCCCCCGTCGGTCACATACGGGCGTTTCGCATCCTGCTGGTCCATCCTGAGCTCGGGTTCGCATCCCAAAGAAGCCAAAGACTCCAGGGTGGCCTCCGAGCCGAAGGGTTCGATCTCGACGGGCAAAGGACCCTGGCCCAAAGATTCGACCAACTTCGACTCGTCCACGACGACGATGAGTCCCCCGCTGGCGTGGGCCACTATCTTCTCCCTAAGAAGAGCCCCACCACGCCCCTTGATGAGGTCGAGGCCGGGCCCGACCTCGTCGGCACCATCTATCGTCAATACAGGTCGGGCCTTCGACAACGAGACGAGCGGGATGCTGGCCTCTTCGGCCAAAGACGCCGTGCGCCGCGAAGTCGGGATGCCCCGGATATCCTCAAGATTCCCGCTCGCGATGAGTTCCCCGATCTTGCGAACCGTGAAATAGACCGTCGAGCCCGTCCCTAGCCCCAATACCATCCCGCTCTCGACGTACTCCGTCACCGCCCTCTCCGCGGCGGCGCGCTTCAAGATTTCCACGTATCCCTCCCGAAATAGACCCAGGCCTACGGCCGCTCACTCCTCTCATTAGGTTAGACACCAACGATCACCGTCACCTCACAGGCCCTTTCTCCAGGAGTGACGACAGTGAGGTTCAAACCGTCGCTGTGCTTCAAAGAGTTGACGGCCTTGATCAGGTCGTCCGGCGTAGGTACGGGGTCGTCCTCGACCTGAGTAACCACGTCCCCAAGGGGCACGGACAACCCCGCGATCTCCTCCACGCGCTCGTCGCCCCTGATGCCCGCTTCCTCGGCCGGACCACCCTCGGTGGCCCGGCTAACTATGGGCCCTCTCTGGGGCAGACCGTACTCCCTAGAGAGCTCCTCGGCCGAGCGGTCCAAGTAGACCACCAGCCCCTCGACACCCACCGGGAACATCCTCACGCCTATGTGGCCGTGCTCGGCCTTACCCGTCTCGATAAGCTGCTCGACCACGTTCTCGACCGTGTTGATCGGGACCGCGAAGCCCACACCCCGGAGATTACCTGTCTCCGAGGCTATCTGGGAGGTCAGCCCGATGACCGTATCGCGCGCGTCGAGCAAGGGCCCATTTGGGTTACCGGGGTTAATCGCTGCATCCGTCTTAACGGCGCCCTCTATGGTGTAGTTGTTCGGCGCCAGTATCGGCCGTCCTATACCGCTCACGAGCCCGGTAGTGACGCTGATGCCAACGTTCAAGGGGTTACCGATGGCGATCACCGGGTCCCCCCAACGCCGTCTGAGTCGCCTAAAGTAAGGGGCTTCAGGTCCTCCTCCGGGCCGTCACGGGTGTACACCTCATGCACCGAAAAACCCCCTTCGCTACCCAGAGCCACGCCCTTCCCCGAAGTGGTCGGAGTCTGCGCCACTTTGAACGTGACCTCTTCGGATCTCTCCTCTAACCCCAGGACCCCCAGATAGATCGAAACCGTAGAGACCGAGCCGCCGATGAGCGCCGAAACGAACGCCGTAATCGCAGTCTTCAAATCTCGTTCCCTTACGTGGTTCTTCTTCGTTACGCTTGCGGGGGTCCGGTACTGATATTGGCAACCTCCCACCCGTTTATCCTCCATTCACCGTTCTCGAAAACGAGCCTCCAGGTACCCCTGTTGCGCTCCGTCCGATCGGTATGCTTGGCTATGGTCACGCCCGTGACAGTCGCCGTGTTGCCTGATACTTCGGCCGTGGGTCCCTCTACCCAGTCGATGCCTCGGAGAGTACCGTATGTGTTCTCGAACTGTCCCTGCTCCGGATACCAAGCCTGCCGCCAGCTCGGGGTCATCAATCCGGAGTGCCTTCCGAAGTCCTTATCGACGGCGGTCTGATAGAACTTTTTCACTACCTGCGCAGGATCTTCTTCCGATGAATTACCGTCAGCATCGCTGGCGCTGGTGTCCTCTCGTCCGCTCTCGGTCAAGGCTTGGTCTTCACCACTTCCAGCCGACCCGGCGTCCTGGTCCTCCGCGTTCTCCGGAGAGCTCGCCCGTTGACTCTCTTCCTGGGGGGCTTGCGCCGTACCGGGATCTCCTCCGAACATCGTTGCGTACGCGCCCATACCGAACAAGGCCAAAAGCAGCGCAGCTGCGAGGAGGAGGACGGGTCCGCGCCGCCGCCAACCTCGCTCGCCCCCTCGCCACGCTCCGCCTAGAGGCGGTTTTGTGGTAGGAGCCTCCGACGAATACGAACGGGTGTGTTCGATCATGGGAGGCTCCACGGAGATCAGAGGCTCCTGTATTCGGCGCGTGGGGCGGGCGGCGTGGGCAGCCGCGTCGAGGAGACGTTCGTGAACCTCTTCGGCGGTTGGGCGGCGTTCGGGGTCCTTCTGAAGACAGTCGAGGATGAGGGCTTCGACTATGCCGCTCAGGCGTGCCCCGAGGGTGCTGGGTTCGGCCGGTGTCTTGTTTATGTGCTGGCTTGCGACTTCTATTGGGGTGCCGACGAACGGCGTCTCACCGACCGCGGCTTGGTAGAGGGTCACCCCTAAAGAGTAGACGTCGCTCTTGGGAGCGACCTTCTGGCCCTGGAGCTGCTCGGGAGCAGAATAGAGGGCGGTGCCGAGGAAAGAACCCGTCTGGGTAGGATGCGTCGCGTCTAAAGCCCGGGCGATACCGAAGTCGGTCAGCTTGGATTGGCCGTGGTCGTCTATGAGTACGTTGTGCGGCTTTATGTCCCGGTGGATCACGCCTTTGTCGTGGGCGTGGGCAAGCCCCGAAGAAACGTCGGCCCCGAGTTGCGCCAGTTTGGCATTCCAGAGGGGTCCGCTCGTATCGAGTAGGTACTTGAGGTCCCCGCCAGGGACGTACTCCATGACGATATACGAGACCTCTCGCCCCTCGAACTCGCCTTCGCCCGCTCCGTACACCGGGACGATGTTCGGGTGAGAGAGCCTGGCGGCGGTCCGACCCTCGCGCCGGAAGCGCTCCCCGATATCCGTGCTGCCGTGGCCGGGTCTGAGGATCTTGACGGCCACCAGCCGATCCAAGACCTCGTCCCTGCCGAGAAAGACCCGCGCCATGCCGCCCGCCCCGATCTCACGCTCGAGCACAAACCTTTGCGCGAACCTCGTCATGTAACTGATTATAGTGGCTTTACAAAACGCCGGTACGGATGCTCGCGAGATGGGCTCTCTGACGCTTCGGAAGGTTCAAGCGTTGCTCTCCACTAAGCGGTCCAGCTTCCACTCCCCATCCTCGTTGACGCACTCCCAGGTCCCCGAGACCAGCTTCGGTCCCCCGGTACGGGTCTCCCGGACTTGGAACCTGACCTTTGCCTTATCCCCCGAGAGCTCGGCGCTTGGCATCTGGACGAAGTACACGTACGAGAGCGTGCTCAATTGTTCTTTCTGCGCCCACCGCTCCGGGGGGCCCTCCTCGTCCTGAAAACGTCGAGAGAAGTATGGCCACACCTTATTAGGATCCTGGTACGAGGCCTGCACATACATATCGAAGACCGCGTCCTCGGCTCTGCTCGGAGGTGGGGCGGGCCTGGAGGCGACGGGCACACTTGTGCTTTCTTCGGCGGGGGGCGCCGTGTCCTCCTGTGGTTGTATAGCGACTGGTTCGGCTTCCTCCCCCACGTTCCAGCCCAGTAGCGTGGGCGCGCCCAGAAAAGCGACGAGGGCCAGCAGAAGCAGCGCAGCCCCCGCGATAAGCGCCGGCCGCCAATTCCTTTCCTGACGGAAGGTTCGGCGGAAAGTCGGCGTCGGCATGATCGGCGTGCGCTCCGAGGCTTGAGTTGAGCCAGCCCGGTTCTTTAATCCCCGGACGACGGCTCCGAAGCCTCTCGCCGCGCCGGCGGCGCCCGCGAACCCGGCCTCTGCCAAGTTCTTGGTGGTCTCGCCGACCGTCGGCGGGGGCGTCACGGCGCCGGAAGCCAGGGCACTCGCACGGAGCAACCGTTCTTGCAGGTTAGTAGCGTCCGGGCGGTCGGCGGGATCCTTGGCGAGGCAGTTGAGGATGAGTCCCTCTAAGGGTCCGCTCAAGGTCGCCCCTCGCGCCTGGAGCGGGGGCGGAGGCTGAGTGAGCTGCTGGTTCGCCACTGCTATTGGGCCGCCGAAGAAGGGAGGCTCGCCGACCGCCGCTTCGTAGA
>JALZFK010000218.1 GCA_030861585.1 Actinomycetota bacterium
CCGAGCGCGAGGGGATCCCGCACCAGATGGAGATACTGCCCCAGGGGGGCACCGATGCGGGCGGGGTGCAGCGCCTCCACGGCGGCATCCCCTCGATCACGCTCTCCATACCGACCCGCTACGTCCATACCCCCAACGAGATGGTGAACGCCTCGGACGTGCAGGCCTGCATAGACCTCCTCGCCCGCTACCTGGAAGAAGCCCACACCGGCGACTACACATTGTAGCTTAGCTGGTCAGCTAGTCAGGTAAAGCTCGTGGGCGGCGAAGGGGTGCTTCATTTGGGGAAGCGGTTTGAGAAAAAGCGCACGGTGCGCGAGCGTGTCGGCAAATCGAAACCAAAAGCTGAAGTGCCGAGTGGCTGGCTAACTCAAAAGCAGCCGGGCACCAACGAAGATGAGCATGACGGCGAGTATGATCGTCAGCGGTCGCCCGGGCAGCCGCGGGGCCATCCTGCTCCCGATAAGGACTCCTGGAATACTACCTATAAGGAGTGTCCCGGCCAGGGCGAAGTCCACGTTGCCGTGGAGTATGTGGGCGAAGCCGGTCACGAGAGAGAGCACCATCGCGTGGGCGATGTCAGTACCTACGATCACGGCCGGGGTTAAAGGGTAGAAGAGAAGTAGTATCACGGCCATTACGCTCCCGCTTCCTATAGAGGTAAGGCCCACCAGATAGCCGCCGGTCGCCCCGAAGAGGATAGTGAACAGCCGGCGCTTGAGGCTCATTTTGGTCTTGCCATCCCAGACCGTTTTGCGGCCCTTGATCCAACGCTCCGGCAGAAAAGCTTTGAAGATGAGCGAAGCCCCAACCAAGACGAGAGTCGCTGCGATGATGCTGACCATAACGTTGCGCACCGTCTCGGCGTCGAAGCTGGTCTTTATCCACTCTAGAGTCTGCACCCCCAACAGGCTCGCCGGAATGCTCCCAATCCCTAAGAAGACCGCGACCTCCAAGTTAACCGAGCGCTGCCGGTAGTGCTGCACCGACCCGGTCATCTTCGTCACGGTCGCGTAGACCATATCCGTCCCGATCGCCGTGGGCGCGGGCACCTGCATGATCCCGACGAGAAACGGCGTCATCAACGAGCCGCCCCCCACTCCCGTGAGGCCCACCAGAAAACCGACCAGGAGGCCGAAAAGGGCGGGACCGAGCTCGATGCCAGCGATCACGACGCCCGGTCGAGCTCCTCGGCCGGCTCGAGGTATCCGAGCTCCTCGAGCTTGGCGATCACCTTGCTCGCACTCTCCTCGGGCTCTTCCTCGTTAGTCCTTAAAGTCAGCTCAGGAGCGGCCGGCGGCTCGTAGGGGTCAGAGACGCCGGTGAATCCCTGGATCTCCCCTTCGAACGCCTTCTTGTACAGCCCCTTCACGTCCCGCTCGGCGCAGACCTCGAGCGGGCAATAGACGTACACCTCGATGAAGTCTTCCCCGATGTACTGACGCACCATGTCCCGCGCTTCCTTGTACGGCGAGATGGCCGACACGATGACCGGAACGCCGTTTCGGGTAAGAAGCTTGGCCACGAACCCGATCCTCAAAACGTTCGTGTCCCTATCCGCTCGCGAGAAGCCCAGGCCCTTCGATAGGTTTGTCCGGACGATGTCCCCGTCCAGGACCTCGACGGTGCCGATGCGTTTCCTGAGCTCCTTCTCGACGATCTCGCTCACCGTCGTCTTGCCGGCTCCCGAGAGCCCCGTGAACCACAGCGTAAACCCGCGGTCGAGCTTCGTTCCGCTCTCCATAGCAAATCTCCTTTGTATTACTCTTCGAATACCCGAGGTTGCTTGATGACTTTTTCCTCATCCCGCAGGCCTTCTATGAGTACCTCGACGACCTCGGGGCGGCTGAACTCCGGCGGCGGGTACTCGCCCCTGGCGAGCATCGCACGCACCTTCGTGCCGGAGAAGAAGACGTGCGAATCCTTACCGTGCGGGCAGGTCTTGGTGGTCGCCATACCCTCGCAGTTCAAGCAGAAAAAGGCGTGCTCGAAGAAGAGTGGGACGATGTCGAGCTCCTCCGGGGTGAACTCATCGAAGATGTGCTGGGCGTCGTAGGTGCCGTAATAGCTGCCAACCCCGGCGTGATCCCGCCCGATGATGAAGTGGGTGCAGCCGTAGTTCTTGCGGCACATGGCGTGGAAGATCGCCTCCCTCGGCCCCGCGTAGCGCATCGCCGCCGGGAAGACCGCCAGCACGGTCCGCTGCCTCGGATAGTACCGGTCCAGAATCACCTCGTACGACCTCATCCTGACCGCCGCCGAGATGTCGTCGGACTTGGTCTCCCCGACGAGCGGGTTGAGCAAGAGCCCGTCCACGGTCTCTAGGGCGCTCTTCTGGATGTACTCGTGCGCCCGGTGGACGGGGTTGCGCGTCTGGAAGCCTACCACCCGCCTCCAACCCTTTTCGGCGAAGAGAGCCCGAAGCTGCCCGGGCTCGTAGTAGTACCCGGGGAAGGGTCTCGGGTTGGGCTCCTCGTCGAGCAGCGTTACCTCGCCGCCGAGCAGGGCGTCACCCTGCCGGTACAGGGTAGAGACTCCAGGGTGATCGTCGTCGTCGGTTCGGTAGACCTCCCTTGCCTCGCGGCCCTTATCGTAAGAGTAGCGGTCCGAAACGGTCATGGTGGCCACGACCCGGCCTTCACCGTTCGTCAGCGCCACCTCGTCGCCCTCTTTGACATCGTTTGCCTCGTCCTCGCTCGCCGAAAGGGTGATGGGCATGCTCCAGACGAGGCCGTTCGCGAGGTGCATCGTTTCGACAACGCTCTCGTAGTCCTGCCGGTCCATAAAGCCGCTCAGAGGGCTAAAGACACCGGTAGAGATCATCTCCAGGTCCGAGAGGGCTCGGGGACCCAGAGCCACCTTCGACAGCTCCTCGGCCTTCTTAAGCCTCTCTGCGCGCTCTTCCTCCGGCACTCGTCGGTCGACGAGCTCTCCTCCGTGCGGCGCGATCGCCGTGTACTCCAGGGCACTCCTCATCGGCACTCCGCGCAGGAAGCGAGCGCCGGTTCTTGCTGGCGGCGCTGGGGCGACCGGCGCAACAGACGCCCCGCGAGCCCGGATACGCAGTGATACCACGGCCTCTCGCCCATGACCCAGAGCCAGATCTCCCCGGCGTACCCGCGCGTTATCTGAAGGAACCTCTCGTAGGTCACCCCGGCCTCTTCAAATTCCGTGCCCCACTCCTCCCAGAGCGGGTCCGCCAGGAAGCGCGCGTCGTTTACGAGACGTAGGCCCTCCTCCGGGGAATCCTCGACAAAGGCACGCGTCTCGGCCCGCAGCCTGGCGGGCTCGTCGGGCAAGGCGAGTCTTCTATGTGGATCTTCCAACTAGTACCTCACAGCGTCGTGTTCGACCGGCGCCCGATCCGTCCCAGAATAGTTCTCCAGGTGCTCCTCGAAGTCTATGAACAAGGGAGCCTCAGGATCAAAAGCCCTCTTTAGGCTATTGAACGCGATCCGCTTGTCCAAGGCGTCAAGCTTATCCAAAGCCTCCGGCTTGTCAAGCTCCCGCAGCTCCAACTTCGGGCGTACGTGCTCGAAAGCCGCCAGCCCTTCCTCCGAACGGATGAGGACGCTGGAGTATCCATCGTTACTGCCGACGCTTCCGACCGAGATGTCCGCCGCGTACCCCATAAAGTCCGCGCATTCGTCGCAGCCCTTCAAAGCGGCGCCGTGGAAGTCCCGAATCGGCTCTTTGATGATCGTCTCCCCATCGAAGTCCTGCACGATCATCTTCCCTCGGATGACGTCTACCCGACCAACGTTGTCGAGGTCGACGCCACGCTTGTCCCGAATCTCCTCCAACATCAGCTTCTCGTAGTTGAAGCTCTTGGTGCAAAGGAGAGCGATGGTCAAAGTAATGGCCTCTACCTGCGAAGACCCCCAGGTCCACGGCCGAGCCTGCATCGCCTTTATCCCCTCGATCTCGCACGGCGTGCCTACGACCGCAATCCTCGGGTTCGGTGGCAGATCGTACCCTTTGAAGTCCACGTGCCCCAAAGCGAGGGTCTGGTTGTAGAAGCTTCCCGCGCACTCGCGCACCTCTTCGGGCGTTCGCGCGAGGACCGCCTCGCCCTTCCACCGCTCGATCTGGCTCTCGCGGGCGACCAAGGCGCCGTCTATCTCCCCGGCTTCTAAAAGCGAGATCAGGAACGCGCTCACGAAGCCACCGTCCTGGGCTCCCTCTATCATTGGGTCAATACGCGCGGTGTAGCTCTCGTGCACCTTGCCAATCCCCTCGATAGTCCGAGCACCGCCGTTGCCGGTGATCTTCCACGTCCTTTCGTACTGGAGGCCTCCACGAGGGCAGAAGTCCCAGCACAGCGAGCAACCCGTGCACATCTTGACGAGCTTCGGCAGATCATCATCCCCAATACCGATAGAGTCGGTCGGGCAAGCGGCCACGCACACTCCACACTGGACGCACCGGTCGGCGTCGATGACCGCCTTCTCGAGATCCCAGAACCAGACTTTCCCGGGCGCCTCGTCGATGTCGTTCATCAGGTCCCGAATGTCGAAACCGGCCACTAGCCCCGTCCCCTGTTCGTGCCCTGGCTACGGAGCGTCGCCTTGAGCTCCTTGTTGGGCCTCCGGCGAACCCACTCGTGGAACCGCTCGCCGTTCCGTCGCTCGTCCTTGAATTTGTCGAATACCGCAACCAGAGCATTCGGTACGTCATCGGCGGGCTTAGCGCCCTCGACCCAGTCTATGAACGCCGCGTCGCACCCCAAAGAGCCGCCGAAGCCGATGTCCACGCCCTCGACGATCGCGTCTTCGGTCTTCGCGGTCTCGCCCCTAAAGCCGATGTCTCCGATCTGGGGCTGGGCGCACGAGGCCGAGCAGCCCGAGAAGTGCATCCGTATGGCCTCCTGCCCGATGTCTCCGACCCTCTGGTCCATCTCCCGTGCCCACTCGACAGCCCGGATCTTGGTCTCGACGATGCCGAACCGGCAGAACTCACTCCCCGTGCACGCCACCACCCCGCGCTCGAACGCCTTGGGCGCAGGCGAGTACCGCTCGAGCAGGGGTTCCGCAAGCAGCTCATCCAGCCGCTCCTCCCAAACACCCGTGATGATGAAGTTCTGGTCGGTGGCGAGGCGGATCTCACCACCGTACTCCCCGGCCAACCGCGCCGCCTCGATAAAATCTTCGCCGCTCATCCGGCCAACGGTCACGTTGAGACCGACGTAGTAGAGTCCGTCCTCCTTCTGGGGATGAGCGCCTATGTGATCCCCCCGATAGTGCTTCGTGAGGTCCTCGCCGGCGGGCGTTAGCTCGAACGCGGTACGCTTCTCGAGCTCCTCCCGGAAGCCTTCGGGGCCAAGCTCCTGCACCAGGTAGCGCATCCGGCAGGTCCAGCGGTTCTCCCGATCCCCGAGCTCCCCGTAGACTTGAGCGATGGCGCGTGTGATCTCCACCGCCTGCTGCGGCCTAACGAAGACGTCTATATCCGTAGCCATCCGAGGCCCATCCGAGAGACCGCCACCGACGCGCACGTTGAAGCCAACCGTACCGTCTTCCAGGCGGGCGGGAAGCATACCGATGTCGTTGATCTCGGCCTGCGCGCAGTCCTCAACGCAGCCAGTCACGCTCATCTTAAACTTACGGGGTAGGTTGGCGTACTCACGGTTGC
>JALZFK010000226.1 GCA_030861585.1 Actinomycetota bacterium
GCACGCTCGTCCCCACGTTGCCCGTAGCACCAATAACCACCACTCGCATAGTGCGCCCTTACCCTTCTCATCAACGACCAAAACTTCGGACGGCCGCGAAACGCGGGCGAGTTAGCGCCTGTCCGCGTTAGTTGGTGCCAGGCTCCTCTCTATCTTCGTTCGAGGTGGCGTTCTGCGGGAGCGGTCGATTCGGTGGAGGTTACGACGTAGCCCGCGGCAGCAAGGTTCTCGGCGACGCTTGAAGGGTCGGTGGTCTCCAGGCGCAGCACTATGGTGCGGTAGGTAGACCTGCTCGCAGGCCCCAAGAAGACGCTGGCTATATTGACGTGCCGGTCCCGGATTACGTCGGTAACGCCGGCCAGAGTGCCCGGCTCGTTCGGGACCTCCACCTCGATCCAGCTCCCCACCCCGTGCGCACCGATTAGCTCGATCAGGGTACCCATCATGTCCGAGGAGGTGATGATGCCAACTAACTCCCCGTCGGCGACCACGGGTAGGCAGCCGATCTTGCGGTCGTGGAGCTCGCGGGCCGCGTGCTCGATGGTGTCCAGGGGGTGGATCGTGACGAGCTCGGTGGACATGATGTCCCTCACCCGCACCCACCCTAGAGTGTTCTCCTCGTCGGCCGTCCCCCGCGGCGGGCTCACGTCCCTCAAGTCCCGGTCCGAGACGAGCCCGACGAGCCTGCCCCTCTCCACGACCGGCAGGTGCCGGATGTTGTTCACCCGGCAAATGCCCCAGGCCTGGGCCGCGCTCGTCTCCGGCTCGACCGTTATGACCTCCCGGCTCATAGCGTCCCTTACCCGTAGCATCCTTTTTCCTCCTCCACTCGCTCCAGATCTAACCGCGAGCTTACCAGTAGACCGAACGTTGCGCCAGCAAACGCTAGGGTTACTTCGGTGATTTACCGCTTGCAAACGGCTGGCCCCGCCGGGCAACGGTTGTTAAGCTTGGGTCCCGCGTCGAGAGCGGAAGGAGGCCCCACAGTGCGTGCTTGGCGGGTAACAGAGCTCGGAGAACCCAAAAACGCCCTAAAGCTCGAGGAGGTCGAGGATCCCGAACCCAGTCCGGTCGAGGTTGTGGTCGAGGTCGAAGCGGCAGGCCTGAACTTTTTCGACATCCTCCTGTGCCGAGGCGAGTACCAGGAGCGCCCGGAGCTACCCTTCACCCCGGGCGCCGAGGTTTCGGGCACCATAGTCGAGGCCGGCGACGGCGTAAATCTCCAGAAGGGAACGCGGGTGATAGTCGCACCCCCGCTTCCCCAAGGTGGTTTCGCCGAGAAGGTCGTCGCCCCTGCTGAAGGGGCTGTCTTCCCCATCCCGGACCCGGTGCCTTCTCAGGCCGCGGCGGCGATGCACCTCGTCTATCAGACCGCCTTCTTCGGCCTCCACCGGCGGGCGTACCTCAAGGAGGGCGAGACGGTACTCGTACACGCGGGCGCGGGGGGCGTGGGCTCGGCGGCCATTCAGCTAGCCAACGCCGCGGGGGCACGCGTGATCTCAACAGCCGGAGGCTCGGAGAAGCTCGAAATCTGCCGGAAGCTGGGAGCCGAAGTAACCGTGGACTACGAGGAAGAGAGCTTCGTCGACGCCGTCAAAGAAGCGACCGAAGGCCGTGGGGCGGATGTCATCTTCGACCCGGTAGGCGGTGACGTCTTCGATCTCTCGAGGAAGTGCGTCGCCTTCGAGGGCCGCATCGTCGTCGTGGGGTTCACGTCCGGCAGAATCGCCGACGCCCCCACCAATCACGCCCTCGTGAAAAACTACTCGGTCGTCGGCCTTCACTGGGGCCTCTACAACCAAGTCATGCCCGATCTCGTCGCAGAAACTCACCAAACCCTCGTCGAGCTCTACGAAGCCGGCGAGATAGACCCCCTCATCTTCAAGACGGTACCTTTCGAGGAGGTACCAGAAGCCCTGGAGCTTCTGCAAAACCGCAAGACCTACGGCAAGCTCGTCGTCGAGCCCGGCACCTAGGACAGCCGGTACCGGGGCGGCGGTAGCGCCAGCTGGTTCCATCGTCGACAACGCGGTTTAGCGTAAATCAGCATCCAGTGACAGACGTCGTGAAGGAGATGTGAGGGGAAACGTATGCTCGTTCATCGTCGCATCGTGTTCGGGGCTCTTCTCTTGATCCTGGGCCTTTTTCTTGTCCTCGGTCCCGTCCTCTTGAAGAACGCCCGGGCCTTAGACGAGGTCGAACAATAGCAGCTTTTGCAACTCATAAACGAGTTCCGATCACCGAGCGAAGCGGTGCGGAACAAAAAGCCCAGTGCCTTATCCATATACCCCACGATTTCCTGCGGAGGCGTAGGGTGTCCGAAGAAAATGAGCGGCAAGTCAGCGGTTTGCTAGAATCAGAGCATGCAGATAGAACTTTATACCGCATGTGGTTGTCCCTACAGCGAGGCCGCCCGTGAAGACCTCGAATGGCGCGGAGTCGAGTTCGTGGAATACGACGTGGAGCACGACCGCGAGGCCTACGAGCGGATGCTCGAGCTCACCGGTGGCAACCGCACCGTTCCCGTGATCTTCGAAGA
>JALZFK010000228.1 GCA_030861585.1 Actinomycetota bacterium
GGACCTTTGGGCACAATGCCGGTAGGGTTGATGCTTTCGTGGCTCTGGTAGTAGTGGCGCTTTATGTGATCGAAGCTCACCGTCTCGGCGACGCCGGGCTGCTGGTAAAGATCCCTCAAATAACCCCACAAGTTCGGGTAGTCCACGATACGCCTCAAGTTGCACTTGAAGTGGTAGTGATAGACGGGGTCGAAACGCACCAGGGTCGTGAAGAAGGCCCAATCCGCTTCGGTGATACGGTCGCCGCAGAGGTAGGGCCGAACGCTGAGCACTCCATCCCAGCGATCGAGGGCATCGAAGAGCTTCGTGACGGCCTCTTCGTAGGCGGATTGTGCCGCGGCGAAGCCCGCGCGGTAGACGCCGTCGTTGATGGGCTCGTAGAGCTCGTCGAGAGTACGGTCGATCTGCTCGCGCCGGTCTTCCGGGTAGAAGTCCGCATCTCTTTCCGCGAATTCTTCGAACTCCGTGTCGAGCATCCGCATGACCTCTCGGGACTCGTTGTTGACGATGGTCTCCTCTTTCTTGTCCCAAAGGACGGGGGTAGTAACCCGGCCCGTGTAGTCCGGGTCGGCCTTCGTGTAGACCTCGTGAAGGTAGCTCGCCCCGTTGACGAAGTCGGGGATGGCACCGAGCGCATCGGAGAAGGCCCAGCCCTCTTCTCCCATTATCGGGTCCGTAACGGAGAGGGAGATGGTATCTTCGAGGCCCTTGAGCTTACGCATGATGGCGGTTCGGTGCGCCCAGGGGCAGGCCCACGAGATGTACAGGTGGTAGCGTCCTTCCTCGGCCTCAAAGCCGCTCGAACCATCCGCCGTCACGACGCCTCGGAAGGACGTCTCGGGGCGTACGAAGCGGCCCTCTTCGTCCTCCTGCTGCCTCCCGGTCTTCCACTCGCCCTCTACCAGCATGCCCAAGGCCACGCGCAGAACCTCCTTTTCCACTTTTAGAGTCGCCTAGGAGGCTAACACGGGGACGCCCGGCAGGAGCTCTCAGCGGGCGGCTTCGAGGTCGCGGTGGCGAACGAAGAGCTCGATCTCGGGGCCGTCTATGCCCTCCTCCTTGAGATAGCGGGCTACCTCCTCGATGATCGTAACCGAGCGGTGCCGACCTCCGGTGCAGCCTATCCCTAAGGTAAAGTACGTCTTCCCCTCGGTAGCGTAGCGGGGGATGAGGAAGGCTAGGAGATCTCGGAGGCGGACGAGGAATTCCTTGGTGTCGTTCTGGCTGAGCACGGCCTCCCGAACGGGCTCGTCACGACCGGTAAGGGGCCTCAAGTCGGGGTCGTAGTGGGGGTTCGGGAGGAAGCGGACGTCGAGGAGCATGTCCACGTCCAAGGGCGTCCCGTACTTGAAGCCGAAGGAGATCAAGCTGACCGAAAGCCTGCCCTCGTGGGACTCGACGAGCCGGGCAAAGCGGTCTTTAACCTCGACCGCCGAGAACCCCGAGGTGTCCACGACAACGTCGGCCAAAGCGCGCAGCCCCGAAAGCTCCCGCCGCTCGGATCGGATCGCGGCCAAGACGTCCCCGTTCGTAGCGGCCGGGTGCGGCCTGCGGCTCTCCTTGTAGCGACCGACGAGCGTCCTGTCGTCGGCCTCGATGAAGATGATGCGGGGCTCCCAACCGTCTTCGGCCTTTACGAATCTCAGGCCCTTCTCTATCTCTTCTCCGAAGTACCGCCGTCCCCGGATGTCCACGACGACGACCAGACCCGCAGCGCCCTCCGCGGGAGCGAGGGCGAGGATGTTCGGGATCATCCTCGGGGGCAGGTTATCTACGCAGTAGTAGCCGGCATCCTCGAACGCCTTCAAAGCGCCAGTCTTCCCGGCCCCCGAGAGCCCGGTGATGACCACGAGCCTGCGTTTGCTCTGAGATTCGGTTCGGCGCGCGAGTGGGGCCCCTTGGCTCACGGTAAATCCCCTAAACTCTTCTGTGGCAGACAATCCATCTCGTGCTCCGAGCCTAGCATCCGGGGCTCGGCTCCGCAATGGAGACCGTGCTTAGAAAAGGACGTTTAGCGGTGCAGCCGGGCGTGGACCTCGCGGGCGACCTTTTCCGGCAGCCCCGGCACGGCTTCGAGCTCCTTGAGGGAGGCGGCCAGAAAGGCCTCCGGGGTGCCGAAGTGTTCGAGGATCTTCTTTTTACGCCCCGGGCCGACGCCGGGCAGCTCATCCAGGACGGAGCGGGTCATCTCCGAGCCCCTAAGCTTGCGGTGGTAGGTGTTGGCGAAGCGGTGGGCCTCGTCCCGGACGCGCTGGAGGAGATGCAGCTCCGGGGAGTCGCGCTCGAGAACGGCCGGCTCGGGGCGGCCCGGCTGGAAGACCTCCTCCTCGCGCTTGGCGAGCCCACGTACGGGTATGTCCGGCAGCTCTGTACCGACTCCCAACTCCTCCATAACCGCGACCGCCGCAGAAAGCTGGCCCTTGCCACCGTCCACCACGATCAAGTCTGGGGCCCGGGCGAACTTCTCGTCACCTTCCTTAAGGCGCTCGAGCCGTCGCCGGATCACCTCGGCCATGCTCGCGAAGTCATCCGAACCTTCAACGGTCTTGATCTTGAACCTACGGTACTGATCCTTGGCAGGCCGCCCTCCCTGAAACACCACCATCGAGGCGACCGAGTTCGTCCCCATCGTGTTGGAGATGTCGTAGCACTCTATCCGTAAGGGGAGCTTCGGCAGCGCCAGCTCCTCGCGCAAAGCGTCCAAAGTCGAGGCGACCCGGTTACGCTGCGTCTCCTCGAGCACCTTCTCGTGCGCCAGCCCGAGCTCTGCGTTCTTCTCGGCCATCTCGAGTATCCGCCGCTTGTCCCCCCGCTGTGGTTGGCGCACCTCGACCCG
>JALZFK010000247.1 GCA_030861585.1 Actinomycetota bacterium
GGCCAGACGCGAGCTTACCGGGCGAGTGGCGTAATGGGTAGACGCGCTAGGTTCAGGGTCTAGTGTCCGAGAGGACGTGGGGGTTCGAGTCCCCCCTCGCCCACGGGCCGCCCCTCAAGGGGCGGACCTTTGATCTCCGTGGTAGGAGGTTGTTCGTCGTGTATCGTCAGCCAAAGCAGGCGACTGCCGGGCTCGGTCGCCCCGATTTCAGGGCCGCATGAGGAAGATTTCGGCCCGTCCCGATAAAGGCTTCTCTCACCGGGGGTGCTCATGAGTGTGGATACCTCAAGGACTACGCCCGGCGAAGGTATCCGCCGCCAGAACCTCCAGGCCCTTCGCTCCTCGGGAAGGAGACCCGATATTACGGGCCGCACGCCGGTTACCTCCTTCTTACTACCAAAATTACTACCAAAAAAAGTAGGCGCGCACGCAGCGGATCATACCGGGAAGGAGGAAGCGGCGTTTTTCCCGTCACTAGACGGCCCCCTCGCCGGATAATTCGTGGAGCGCGGATCCCACAAGTCCGAGTCGAAGGTTCGCCCAGCCAGATCCAGGGCTCCGGGCAGCCCTAAGCGGCCTTCTTCTTCCAGGCGGCCCCGCCACGAGCGGACCTTACCGCCGTGGTTAACGCTTCTGGGGAGTGTATCGTTCCTCATCCTCTGCTTCGCTTTTATCTTCCTCGTTGCCAGAAGCTGCGTGGCGGCCCAGGAGTCGACGCAGATCCGTAAGTACATCACTAGCGCGGACAGCACCTTGAGCGACTCGGCGAACGTAGGTAACGAGCAGCTGCAGGGCACGCTCGTAAACGCCCTTAAGGATCCCGCGAACCTGGACGCTGCCGCCATAAATCGGGCGGCGGACGCGACCCGGAAGGGTTACCTGGATGCTTTGCGAAACGAAGAGGTACCGCCGGAGTTCGAGACCGCCCATCATTACATGGTTACGGCTTTGGGCGTCCGGGCTACCGCGACCGAGAACCTCTCCGAGGCCGCGAAGGGGGACCGCGCGGAGTTCGGGGAGGTGCTCTCGTCGGCGGCCGAAGACTACAAGCTTAGCGACGCTATCATCCGCAATCACTACGTACCAGCCTCTGAGGAAGCCCTCAGGTCGTCGGGCCGCAGGAGCGACCAGAACTACCTCTACGAGCCCAAACCTTTCATGAACTACGAGGCTCTGGGCCTCTCCACCAACGCCGCCCGGGGCGCGTCTTCTACCCCCGACGAGCCGAACGCCCTGCGCGACGTGAAGATCTTTAAGGTCGAAGTTGCCGGGCGACCCCTCTCTCCGAACGGGAGCGTGGTCCTCGCCGGGTCGGACGAACTGGCCTTCTCGGTGACCGTGAACAACAACGGCGAGGTCGCTGAAACCGGCGTCCCGGTGGAGGTAGTCCTCAACACCAGGGCCGAGCGTCAGGCCATCCCGACGACCGTCGAGCGCGTAGAACCTGACGGTTCGGCCACCGTAGAGGTCAGGGGCTTCAAGCCCGGCGAGTTAGACGAGACCGCCGAGGTCAGCGTCAAGGCGGGCCCCATCAAGGACGAGGAGAACGAGAACGACAATACCCTTACAGGCACGGTAACGTTCGGAATTTAAAGCGCTCGACCGTGAACGAGATCGAAACACCCCGGCTCCTCGTGCGGCGATGGAAGGGGGACGACCTCGATGCCTACGCCCGCATCTGCGCCGACCCCGAGATCATGCGGTACGTCACAGGCGTCCCGCAAGCCCGCGAGCAGTCCGAAACGCAGATCCCGAGGTTCGTCCGCCATTGGGAGGAGCGGGGCTTCGGGCTGTGGGCAGTGGACGACAAGGCGACCGGCGCGTTCATCGGCTTCATTGGCCTGCTGTACCAGGAAGAGTGGTCCGAAGGGAACCACAAGACCGAGGTGGGCTGGCGGCTCGACCGCTCGTTCTGGGGCCGAGGTTTGGCCACCTAGGGTGCCCGGGCGAGCCTCCGTTACGAGTTCGAAGGGCTAGGGCTGGAGCGCATCATCAGCATCGTACATCCCGCAAATCGGGCCTGGCGACGGGTGATAGAGAAGGTGGCATTGACCCTCCAGGGGGAGGCCAGTTGGAGGGGCACAGACGCGGTTGGGTACGCTATCGACCGCCGGGAGTGGAAAGCCAGCCCACAATCGAGGGCCGATGGCTAACGCCGACGGCTAAGGGCTTAGAAAGCTAGTCCTGCTCCTCGATGGTGGTTTCGGTGGCCATCGCCGGGCGGGTGCTCTCTACGAGGAAGGCGACGACGTCGAGGAGGTCGCCGCTCTTGGCAAAGACGCGGCGCTGGTGCTGGCTACCGGTGCCGTTTTCAACTATCTCCAGGACGTCTATAAGCTCGTTCTCGCACCTCAGGTCTTGGGAGACGGGGCGAAGCTCGTCCACTAGCCCACGGGCTAACTCTTTAACGGGGACATTGATCCCTTTGTCGGCGTTGTAGAGGGCGGCGTTCAGGCCGTAGCGGGCGGCGCGCCACTTGTTCTCGGAGGTGAGCTCGCGGTCGTACGGGCCTCTTGCGTTCCTGGAGAGGATCTCAACGACGAGGCACTGAGTGAGGGCGGCGAGGGCGACAGCAGATTCGAGTCTCGCCTGGGAGTCCAGGACGCGCAGCTCGATGGTACCGATATTGGGGTGGGGCCGGACGTCCCACCAGCAGAAGGTGTAGTCGTCCATGGCACCGGCGCTCACCATCAGGTCCACGTAGCTCTCGAAGGCGGCATAGTCGGGGAAGGTGGGGGGGAGGCCCGCCCGAGGGAAGGTCTCGAAGACCTTGACGCGGGCAGACTCGAAGCCGGTGTCTATCCCCTGCCAGTAAGGAGAGTTGGCCGAGAGCGCTAATAGGAGTGGGACCTGCTCGGCGAGGCGGTTGTGGGCCTCGATGGCCTCTTCTTCCCCCGGCACGCCCACGTGAATGTGCTGACCGAAGATGACCTCCCTTTGCGCTACCCACCGTAGGTTCTCTATGACCCTCTTGTAGCGCTCTTGATCGGTGATCTTCTGGTCCATGTAGCGGGAGAAGGGATGGGTGCCGGCGGAGGCCAAAGCGGTCCCGCAGGCCGCGGCCCACGACCCGACGCGGCTCCTGAGCTCCCTGAGTCGCCACCCGGCCTCGGCGACCGTCGTGCATGGTGGGGTTTTTATCTCCAAGACCGACTGGAAGAGCTCGTAGGAGACGGCTCCTTTGAGCTCCTCCGGCAGCCGAGACATGATCTCTTCTATCTTCGGGACGAGCTCGCCCGTGGTCGCGTCCACAATGTGGAGCTCCTCCTCAACCCCTAGGGTGTGGCCTTCGCTCCCCTTGAACTCTATCGGCACGACGCCTCCCTTGCCTCGCGTTCGCTGGGCCTCTCCATGACGCATCGACAGATACGGCATCGTCACCAGC
>JALZFK010000250.1 GCA_030861585.1 Actinomycetota bacterium
GGCGCCTGATGACCTCGAATGCCTCCTCAGCAACCTTACGCGGCAACCCGACGAAGGAATCAGAGTTGAGGTAGATGGGATCTAGGCCGGGCTCCAGGAGCAGCTCCTCTATCTCCATGGCTACGACCCGTGGGATACCCTCCTTGCGCTCGACGCGGCCCTTGACCTTGAGGACGGCATCTTCGCGGATGCAGGATGCGCACTTGGCGTAGACGCGGGGGAAGACCATGACCTCAGCGAGGCCCCGGGTGTCGTCGAGCTGGAGCATCGCCATCATGTCACCTTTGCGCGTGGTGTTGCTCCGAACGGAGGTAGCGAGCCCCCCGACCCACACGACCTGGCCGTCACGGCAATGGTCTAACTCCGAGACGGTCGTGTCAGTATGCTTTTTGAGCTTGTGGAGCACGGGCCTCAAGGGATGGTCGGAGACGTAGAGCCCGAGGGTTTCTTTCTCCCACTCCAGGATGCCGCGCCGGTCGTCTTCGATCTGCGGCATCTGGGGCCGCGGAGGGGCAAGCTCGGCGGCGTCGAACATGCAGAACTGGTCGGCGTTCGCGTACTTAAAACCTTTGATCGCCAGTTCGACGGCCTTTCCGTGGACCTCCAGCATGGCGGCCCGCGAGTACCCCATCGAGTCGAAGGCCCCGCACTTCACGAGCGACTCGATGGTGCGCTTGTTGTAGGTCTTGCAGTCCACCCGCTCGCAGAGGTCGAAGAGGTCTTCGAAGGGTCCGTCTTTCTCCCGCGCTTCGATGATCGCCTCGACGAAGTTGCTCCCGACGTTCTTTACCGCCGAGAGCCCGAACCGGATGGTCTCCCCCACCACCGTGAACCGGTGCCCGCTCTCGTTGACGTCCGGCGGCAGGACCTCTACCCCCATCGCCCTGGCCTCAGCCACGTACTGCGGTACGCGATCCTTAGTGTTCATCACGCTGCTCATCAAGGCCGCCATGTACGCCTCAGGATAGTGCGCCTTGAGGTACGCCGTCTGGAAGGCGAGAAACGAGTAGCATGCCGAATGGCTCTTGTTGAACGAGTACCCACCGGCCTTCTCCATCCAGTTCCACAGCTCCTCGGCGGCCTTGGGGGCAACCTCGCTGGCCTTACAGCCGTCGATGAACTTGTCCTTGAGCGTAGCGATGAGCTTGGCGTTCTTTTTGCCGATGGCCTTACGTAGGGTATCGGCCTCACCGGGGGTGAAACCGCCCAGGGTTTTGGAGATCTCCATAAGCTGCTCCTGGTAGGCCGCAACGCCATAGGTGGGCTCCAAGATAGGCTTGAGACGCGGATCCAGGTACTCGACGCTCTCGGAGTTATGCTTGCCGCGCTTGAAGTTGGGGATGTAGTCCATCGGACCGGGGCGATAGAGGGCGTTGAGGGCCACGAGGTCGTCGAAGCGGTCGGGCTTGACCTCCTGGAGCATCCGCTGCATCCCGCTCGACTCGAACTGGAACACCCCGAACGTGTCGCCCCTCGCGAAAAGCTTTAGCGTTTTCTCGTCGTCGAGGGGAATGTCTCGGATGTTTATCTCTTCGCCGGTGGTCTCGCGGATGGTCTGCAAGGTCTCCTCGATCACGTCGAGGTTCCTCAGGCCTAAGAAGTCCACCTTGAGGAGCCCCAGGGCCTCGACGTCCGCCATGGGGTGCTGAACCATGACCTCGCCCTTAGTACCCTTTTGCAAGGGCACGATGTCCGTCAAGGGCTCCTCGGAGATGACGACGCCAGCAGCGTGAATGGAGGCGTGGCGGGCGAAGCCCTCTATCTCGAAAGCGGTGTCCAAGATCTGTTTAGCGTCCTCGTTTCCTTCTACGAAGTTGACAATCTCCCGCGCCGGCCCCGAGTGCTTCTCGGTGGGTACATAGTTCCCGCTCTCCTGGCGTAACACGTCCTTTAAGGTAGTCCCGACCGGCTTCTCCGGGATGAGCTTCGCCAGCTTGTCGGTCTCGCTGTAGGGGTACTGGAAGACCCTTCCCGCGTCCCGAATGGCGGCCTTAGCGCCGATAGTCCCGAAGGTGATGATCTGGGCGACGTGCTCGTGCCCGCCGTACTTGTCGGTGACGTACTTCATTACCTCGCCGCGACCCTGGACCGAAAAGTCTATGTCCACGTCGGGCATGCTGATGCGGTCTGGGTTCAAGAATCGCTCGAAGAGCAGCGAGTACTGGAGGGGGTCGAGGTCGGTTATCTCCAGCGCGTAGGCGACGATCGAACCCGCCGCCGACCCACGCCCCGGCCCTACCGCTATCTTCCTGTCCTTGGCGTATTTGACGAAATCCCACACGATGAGGAAGTAGTCCGCGAACCCCATCTTCTGGATGGTCGCGAGCTCGAAGTCGAGCCGCCGATTTATCTCGGGAGTTAAAGCGCCGTAACGCTTCCGTAGCCCCTCCTCGCACCGCTCGCGTAGGTATGCGTCCGCCGTATACCCCCCGGGCTTCGGGAAGCTCGGCAACCGGGTCTTTCCGAGCTCTATCCCCGGGTCCTCGACGAGATCAACCACTTTGAGGGTGTTCTCTAAAGCCTCGGGGTTGTTCGGAAAGAGCTTCTCCATCTCCTCGACCGGCTTGACGTAGAACTCCTCCCCGGAGAACTTCAGCCGATTGGGGTCGGCGTGGAACTTGCCGGTCCCGATGCACAGGAGGACGTCGTGCATCCTGGCGTCGCTCCTGGCCGTGTAGTGCGAGTCGTTGGTGGCCACGAGCGGTATCCCGGTGTCCTTGTGTAGCTTTAGCAGGCCCTCGTTGACCCGCTTCTGCTCCGGGATGTCATGGTCCTGCAGTTCGAGGAAGACGGCGTCGAAGGTTTCGCCGTACCCCATCAGCAGCTTCCGGGCCTCGCCCAAACGGCCCTCCAGGACGCGTGTTGGCACCTCCGCCGAGAGGCATCCGGAGAGGCAGATGATCCCCTTTGCGTACCTCTTCAAGGCCTCCATGTCCACCCGCGGCTTATAGTAGAAGCCCTCGAGGTAACCGGTGGTAGAGAGCTTCATGAGGTTCCTGTATCCCTCGGGCGTGCGCGCGAGGAGCGTGAGATGATAGTACGGAGCGCGACTCCTATCGTGCCGGTCGGCGGTCACATAGACCTCGCAGCCCATGATGGGCTTTACGCCGACCCTTTTGGCCTCCCGATAGAACTTAACGGAGCCGTACATCACGCCGTGGTCGGTGAGGGCGATGCCGGGCATGTTCTGCTCCTTAGCGAAGGAGACGAGATCCCGGATACGACTCGCCCCATCCAGCATCGAGTACTCCGAATGGCAGTGCAAGTGCGCGAAAGGCGTGACCGTCAACCCGCTTCCTCCCTCAAGCTCAAAAGACGGCGGGGCTTCTCCAGGCCCCGCCCGCCGCCCGTTCTCCCAGAACCATCCTCGGCGCCCGCCACTATACGGGCCAGCCATCTGGCTTGTCTAGGTTAAGCTCTACCTAAGCTTGAGGTGCGTTTTGCAGGGCTTTTCAAGAAAGTAGCCGGACATCGGCTTACTGCTAATGGCAGATCGTTGAACGCCAAGGGCTATTTCGCTGGGGGCTGAGCGCTATCACGCCAGAGGACCCAGGAGAGGGCCGCACGGACGCTTAAGATGGCGAAGAGAAGGGCGAAGAAGCCGTTCTGTAGATCGTGGAGCCAGGCGGTGTAGACGACGAGCCCGGTGGAGACGGAGACGGCGGCGAGCACGAATAGTAACGTCACGGCGAGTACCGCTCGGTGTGCCGTGCGTTGGGTGGGAGGATCCGGGGTCTCTCTTTGCAGGGGCGCCACGCGCGAATCCTTAATCTTGCTTTTTGGGCGTCTCCGCCTTGGCGGGTTTCTCCGGCTTCTTCGCGGCGCCGTCCCCGGAATCGGGCGAACCGTTCGAAGCGTCGCCGCTTTTGACGGTCTCTTTGGGCTCTGACTTCGGGCCCTTCTTACTGTAGTCGGTCGAGTAGAAGCCCGAGCCTTTAAATGAGATGCCGACAGGGTGGAGGACTTTGCGCACGGGGGCGCCGCACTCGACGCACTCCGTGATAGGCTCGTCGGACATCCTTTGCATCACGTCGAAGACGTGCCCGTTTTCGCACTTGTACTCGTAGATCGGCATGTTAATTAGCTCCAGTTTTTCCTGTAGAAAGTTTGCGACCCGCAGATTATACAACCCCTGGGGTCGCAGGCCCGCTACGGTCTCGACGATTTGGGGTCGAGGTCTCCGGAGGAAAAATCCTCCCGCATCTTCTCGTGGGCGGTCTCGACGAGTTTGGGGTTGTCGAGGATTTCGTCTAGTTCGGCCGGGGAAGCGTGGCGGCGGACGTACTCTTCTTGGACCACGTCCCTAAGATGCGCCCCCTCGCCAATACGGTGGCTGATGTACTCGAGAACCTTCCGCTCCCGCTCAAAGTGGTGAGGACGGCTGAAGATCTTGTCCCAAAAAGATCCGTA
This sequence comes from Actinomycetota bacterium, assembly GCA_030861585.1. GTDB lineage: Bacteria > Actinomycetota > Rubrobacteria > Rubrobacterales > Rubrobacteraceae > Rubrobacter_F. The sequence goes on from JALZFK010000250.1 coordinate 4,411, forward strand.
TTCCTCGGTCATGCTCTCCTCCTTATGCCCTCGCGGCGACACCGACCAGCGATTCGGCGATCTGGACAGCGTTCGTTGCCGCGCCCTTCAACAGATTGTCCGACACACACCAGTATTCTACGGCACTCTCCTCCACGCGCACCCTCCCCACGAAGACCCCAGAGTCACCCGCGACTTCGATTGGCGTCGGGAAGCTCGTTGCATCCCCAGAGAACGAGACGCCGGGCGCCGCGCTCAAAACCTCCAGGACCTCGGGTAGCGTAACCTCTTTTTCGGTCTCGACGTAGACGCTCTCGGAGTGGCCGGTGTGTACGGGGATGCGCACGGCCGTCGGGAAGACGGGGAGATCGGGGAGACCCAGTATCTTGCGCGACTCCTCCTTCATCTTCCTCTCCTCCGTTGTGTACCCATCCTCGGCGACGCCCCCGATGAGCGGGATGGCGTTCCCGACGATGGGCTTCGGAAAAGCGTCCTCCCGGCCGTTCTCCAAGGCCTCAACGCCCCCTCTTCCCGCTCCCGAGACCGCCTGGTAGGTCGAGACGACGACCTTTTTCAAGCCGAACTCGCGGGTTATGGGGGCCAGGGTCACGACTAGCTGAATCGTGGAACAGTTCGGGTTGGCGACGATGCCTTCGTGATCGCGCAGAGCGTCACCGTTCACCTCGGGTACCACGAGCGGCACCCTCGGATCGAGCCGGAAATCACTCCCGTTGTCTATAACGACCGCCCCCCGAGCGTTGGCTTCGTAGGCGAGTTGGACCGCGGCGCCCTTCTCCCCTTCAGTCCCGGCGAAGAGGGCGTAGTCAACCCCCTCGAAGGCGTCGGGCTCGGCCACGCCGACCTCGAAGGTCTCACCGGCGAGGACGACTTTACGCGCGCTGCGAGCGAGTACCCGCAGCTCCTTGAGGGGAAAGCTCCGCCCTTTAAGCTCCGTCACCAACCGTTCGCCCACCAGGCCGGCGCCCACAACCGCCACGGCGTAACCGTTTCGCGCCTTAACCACGATTCCTCTCCACAACCTTATGCGCGATGTCGAGGAGGTCGAAGACGACGCCGCTCGCGGTCCTCTCGGGCCCTGCTCCGGGGCCCGATATGGTGAGGGTAACATCCGAGTAGCGCCGGGTGCGGAAATCGAAGACGTTCACGGGACCGTTTATCGGGCCGAACGGGCTCTCGACCGGGGTGTCACGCAAGCCCACCTCCACCGGTCCCTGCTTCGGGATGCGGGCCAGATACCGGAGCATGTGATAAGGCTCGACCGCCAGGAGCCGCTCGGCGAACTCCTCGTCGGCCTCGGGCAGGCGCTCCATGAACTCCTCCAAGGAAACCTCTTCGAGGCCTTCGGGGACGAGGGACTGGTAGGGGATCTCCTCGGGCTCTAACTTGCGGCCCATGGTGCGGGCGAGGATGATCGCCTTTCGGGCCACGTCCAGCCCGGAGAGGTCGTCGCGGGGGTCTGGCTCGGCGTAGCGGAGCTCCACCGCTCGCCGGACCGCCTCGGAGAAAGAACGTCCCCCTTCCACAGCACTCATGATAAAGCCCAAAGTACCGCTCGGGCTTGCCTGTATCTCGAAGATTTCGTCGCCGCCCTCGATGAGGCTCTTCAGCGTCGAGATTATGGGCATCCCAGCACCAACGGTCGCCTCATGCCATAGCCGATCCCCGAGCTTCCCGACGAGCCGTTCGTAGCGAGTAGTCGCCCCCGAAAGCGGGCCCTTGTTCGAGAGCACCAGGTATGCTCCGTTCTCCACCCCGAGCAGGTCGAGATCGGAGGTATCGCCGTGTACCGCGAGGTCCACGACGACGCGAGTCACCCCCGGCGCGGGCTCCGAGTGAAGAACCTCCTCCAGGGGCTCGACGCCCAAAGTGGCCAGCTTGCCTCCTTCCTCCTTCAAACGGATGGCCTGCGGCAAGAGGTCCTCGCCCACCAAGGCCCCTGAGGTGTCAGCGACGGCCCGGTACACGATCTCCACGCCCCACCGCTCGAGCCAGTGTTTGCGCTCCTCCAGCACGATCTGGGCGACCGCCCGACCGACGTTCCCCAAACCTAGCTGCACGATCTCGACGCGCTTCACGCGACCTCCTTCATGTTCGTCGGGATGGCCGAGACAAGCTCTGCATGCAGGGCTCGAAGGCCAAGCTCCGCGACGTCCCCGCTAACGGCGAACAGGAGTCCCGCGGACGTGTTGCCCGCGAAGAGGGGCCTGATGCCCGTCTCATGCAAACATCGCAGGCCCGTTAGCAGATCCCTGTCCGTTGGTGCACCGATGCAGACGATCGCCGCAACGTCCGCGGGAGTACCATCTACGAGAACTTTCAAGCCATCGGCGTCGGCTCCAAGGACGCAGAAAGCACTTTCGGCAGCTTCGGACCGAACGTGGGTCAGAGAAAGGCCCCGACTGAGGGCCACGCCACGCACCCCAGGTTCACCCTCGCGCCCGGAGATGCGGGTACCTGAGGAATCGGGGTCGAAGGTGCTGCGAACGCGAACTTCGATGCCGCCCGCGGCGGCAGGCGCAACCGTATCGGGATGGAGAACTTTGGCACCTAAAGTCGCGAACTGAGCGGCCTCGCGGTAGGAGAGGTGTCGGATGGAGCCGGCATCGGGGATCAAGCGCGGGTCCGCCTCCAATACGCCCTCCACGTCGGTCATGATCCAAACCTCCCTCGAGCAAAGAGCTCGTCCCAAGACCGTGGCCGACAGGTCCGACCCTCCGCGCCCAAGTGTGGTCACCGCACCACCCGGTGCCCTCCCGACGTAGCCGGGCACCACGGCGACCAGACCTGTGTCTAACAGGGGCCACACGCACCCCCGGGTGCGCCGCCGGGTCTCCTCCGCCAATACCTTGGCCCCGCCGAAACCGCCGTCCGTGGCTATGGGATCGTCCGGCGCCACCGCGGCAGGCGTGCCCAAGCCGTTGATGGCCGCCGCCAAAATCTCCGCCGAGAGTCGCTCACCGCACGAGGCGATCGCGTCCTTGCGGGCTGCCAGGTCGTTCGATGTGGCGCTGGCGGGTCTTACCAGTCGTTCGAGGATGGTTTGTAGGCGATCTTCGACCTCCGGAAGGAGCTCTTCGGGCACGGCTTCGCAAGCCGCCGCCAGATGCTGGTCGGCCAGCGCCCGGTAGAGTTCTACGAGCGACCCCTCGCGCGTCGCCCCGGCCGAAGTTCGGGTGGACGGGTCAGCAAAGCCTTCCGCGAAGCCGAGCAGGGCATCGGTGGCGCCGTTCATCGCCGAAACGACAACGGCCACGGGCCGGTCCTGGGCGGCCCCAGCGGCTATCCTAGCCGCGCGCAAAAACGCGGCGCCCTCGCCCACCGAGGTGCCCCCGAACTTGATCACGAGGGGTCTATCAGTCACGCTAGTTGCTTCCTCCTAACCGTCGAGGAACGGCCCGACAGCCGCCCTGAGCTCGTCCCAGTCCTTCAAAAAAGCGTCGTGCCCGTTAAGGGACTCTATCTCCTCGTAGTACGCCTCCGCCCCGGCTATCCTCGCCTGCTCCGCGGCCGCACGCACCTCGGCCGCCGGGAAGAGCCAGTCGCTGGAGATGCCCACGAAGAGCACCTCGGCCTTCATGCGCTCGTACGCCTCTGCTTGCGAGGCGTACCCCGCACCCACGTCGTAGAGGTCCATCGCGCGGGTGAGGTACAGGTAAGAGTTGGCGTCGAAGCGGCCGGCAA
>JALZFK010000175.1 GCA_030861585.1 Actinomycetota bacterium
GTTGGCAGGTCCTCAACATCATCTACCAAGCAGGCACGGCTGTACGAGATGCTAAGGCTAAGAGTGATTACAGAGGCCGACGGCATTCTCAAGATTAGCGGGATGCTCGGTGAAGAGCTTGAAGTTAGTAAAAGCGAACCGATTTCTACGTGCACGACTCGATCTACAAAAGGGTTTGAGATCGAGTTCAGCGCCCTGCTGACCGACGGCGCACAGGAGGAGGTGCGCTTCGAGCGGGTGGCGGTGGGCTCTACCTAATACGACCGAACTTCCGAGAAGCCACCTTAGCGGCAGCTCAGTGAATAGACCTCCTTCAGGGGCGCAGAACTTCCATACATGGGATCATGGGTGTGTCTAGGGAGGGAAGGAGCTTCGCTGATAGTGACCGCAGTAAGTGAGAAGTCGCGACGCATGCGTGTACTTGGCTTCGGGATCTACTTGAGGACGTCCCTAAGAGTCATGACCTCGTGCTCCGCGGGATGGATAGGCTTTTATACGCTATCGCTTGTTCTCCGAGTTAGGACTACTTACGCCCTCCTCAAACGCCTCCAAAACCTCTGCCAGGTCCATGCCAGTACCCCTCAAGAGGTCCATCGCCATCGCTCGAATCTCCCCGACGAGCGCGCTGGTCCCCAAGTCTTTGTGCTCTTTGAGTAGCCGGGTGGCCTCCCCAACCGCTTTGAGGACGAGCCGACGCACGTCTTCGGTGGGACCCGGCTTCTCAAGGTACGTGGCCAGGGCCTCCACCGCCCGAGCCAGGTCGAGGATGGCCTCCGATAGCGACTCCAAGGCGGGGCTGTTGCGTCGCACGGCCCTCACGGCCGCGCGCGCTACGCCCTCCACATCGGCAACGGCCATATCGATCTGGGAGGCCGCGGCGGCGTAGAGCTCGAGGTGCCTTAGCTCCCTACGCCTAGGTGGGGCAAACCGCGCGGTCTCATAGCCGGCGGCGAGAGCCTCCTTGAATCCGGCCATCCGCTCGTTTATTTCGCTGGCCCTCTGGAGTGCGCTTTCGGCTCGGTCTAAGTCGCGGCCGGCGAGCGCGGCGGCAATCTCTTCGAGCGTGGCGACCAACTCCCTGAAGATCGGATGCACAGCCCGCTCGACCCTCAATTCAGGGTTGACGGGTAGCAGAGCGTTGACGACCAAGGCGACGCCGCTGCCTATAAGCGCCTCGAAGAAGCGGTCGGGGTCGGGCGAGAGGTCCCCAGTAGTCGTGATGATACCGAGGGCGACCACCAACAGCGCCGTGACAGCCGTGTGGAGTACCAGGAGCGGCTACCCGCTGAGGAATATGGCTAACGCCGCCCCTAGGGCTAACATGATCCCGATCTGCACCGTCCCAACGCCGATGGCTAGCACGAGAATGTTGGCGACCGTGAGCCCGACGGCGACCCCAAGGACGATCTGGATCGCGCGTGGTCCGCGCCGGCCGAACGTCACGCCCAGCGAGGCGATCGCGGCTACCGGAGCGAAGAAGGGTCTTGGGTTCTCGAGTAACAAGGTCGCTAAATACCACGCGGCACTAGCGGCAACCCCCGTCTGGAGAACGGGCCAGCCCTCGTTTCGGAGGCGGGCGAAGCCGGCACGCAAGCGGTGGCGTAGCGGGGAGGAGCGATTGCTAGGTTGCCGCAAAGATGCCTCCTTGTCGAGTTTATCCCCGAACAGTATCGCCGAAGAGCTTCCTAGCAGAAGCCCTTACCCCACTTGAAACCGCATAAGATTTTCGCAAACCCGTTACTCACCTGCCTCTCCTAAGTGCCGAGAAGCCGTGATGTGACCACACGCGCGTAATCGGGGTTCTTGGAGCCCAGTTTGTGATCGCTATCGGCTCGAGGTCGACTTTTTCAACAGGCTCATAGTTTCTCGGAAACCCCCGATAGCCCCGGTCCTAGTGGTCTACCCCTCCCGACCGGGGCGCAGCTGTTTCTCTTTGCATCGGACGGGTAGGATAGCTATGCTGCATGGGCTGCGGGGCCGGAAACCAGTCGCATGAGTGTGGTAGGTGGCCTTTTCCTGCCGGCCCCGCATAAGGCCGCTACACGTGCTGCGCGGGCAACGTGGATGGCAAGAAAGCTCTTAGAGGGTGTGTGAGAATGCACTCGAGTAAAGTTCCGGTACGCTGTAGAGCGCTAAACCGGCTACTTGCTAGCTATCCTGCCACAGGGCTGCGGAACACC
>JALZFK010000267.1 GCA_030861585.1 Actinomycetota bacterium
TGCTAGTAATCTCCGTGACTGTTATCACGACACTGTAGAGTGACGCCTTGGAGGGCGCCGAAGTTTTTCGTTTCGGGTCGGACAAGGAGATTATACCGCGTCTCCCGCACGCCACCTTACAATGCGGAGCGTGAGGCCGCCGGACTGAACCGGAGTGTTCGACGCACGTGGCCGCTACCTCTGCGGGGCGGACAGCTCGATCGTGAGTTCGACCTCGACGGGAGCGTCGAGGGGGAGTTCGGCGACACCGACGGCGGTGCGGGCATGAAGCCCCCTTTCGCCAAAGATTTTGTCCAGAAGATCCGAGACGCCGTTCATCACCTCGGGCTGGTTATTAAAGCCGTTAGCGGAGGCGACGTAGCCGACAACCTTTACGACGCGGCGCACGTTCTCCAGAGTTTCGGCTTCGGCCTTAACGGCGGCGAGGGCGTTGAGGGCACAGAGGCGGGCGGCACCTTTGGCGTCTTCGACGGAGACACCCGCGCCGACCTTGCCGGTGTAAGCTAATCGTCCCTCTTTAAAGGGGAGGTGGCCGGCGGTGAAGAGAAGGGTGCCTGTTGCGATTGTCGCGGGGACATAAGAGCCGGCGGGGCGGGGAACGGCGGGAAGCTCGTAGCCGAGGTTCCTTAGCCGATCTTCCGTACCTTCGGGCACCTAATTCAACACCTCTTCGTACTCGGTCGGGTCGTAGAGCAAGGGGTAGTTCGATCCGTAAGACTCACCGGCGGTAACCTCGCCGATGAAGACGGTGTGGTCGCCCGCTCGTGTGGTGTCGAGGACCCGGCAGTCGAGGTAGGCTAGACAATCTAGGAGAACGGGGGAGCCGTTCGGAGATTGCCCGTAGGGAATGCCGTGGAGCTTGTCGTGGTACTCTCCGCTGGTTTCAGCGAAGTGGGTGGCGACGTCCACCTGGTCGTCGCGCAGGACGCTCAAAGAAAAGGTCGCGCTCTCCAGGAGGACGCCCAATGTGTAACGGTCGTCGCGCACGGAGACGGCGACGCAGGGGGGGTGTTCGGAGACCCGGGCGACCCAAGCGGCGGTCATGGCACTCATCTCCCGACCCCGGCGGGTGCCGAGCACGTAGACGCCGTGGCTGAGGTTGGCCAAAGCACCGACGATGGAGTCTCTGTCTTGTTCCTGTCGGTCCACCGCCCCCCGTCCAGTCTGGTGCAATCTACATTCTACCAACCCGCGGGGCTATCGGCTCAAACTTCGCGGGTATAATCGCGCTCGTGTCTAGAGGAGAACCAAGCACGGTGGCGGCGGGGGCTTGAGCGCGCTTATCGGGGTCGGGATCTTGCAGGCCGCGGTGTACCTTTTGTTCGTCCGGGCGATAGACCTCTACGAGCGAGAGGAGCTCAAGTACGTAGTCCCGGTCTTTCTCTGGGGGTTCACGGTGGCGGCTGTGATCTCGCTCTTCTTCAACACCTTGTTCCTAGTGACCCTGAGCTCGGCGGTGAGCGTCCAGCTGGCGGACTTTTTCACGGCGGTCTTGGTGGCGCCCGTAGTCGAGGAGTGCGCCAAGGGATTCGCGCTCTTGATCGCCTTTGCGGTGGCGTCACTCGTGTCCTTCCGGCGAGGCGGCCTCGAGTTCTCCGGCGTGATGGACGGGATCGTGTACGGTTCGGCGGTGGGGTTCGGGTTCGCGTTAGCTGAGGACCTCCTCTACCTGATCCAGTTTGGCGAGGAGGCCTTCGTGGCCCGGCGCATCTTCGGGGGCTTCGGCCACGCGGCGTTCACTTCGCTCACGGGGATCGGCATTGGGCTCATTCCTTGGGTGCGTTCCTGGATCTTGAAGGTCCTCTTGCCGGTCTTCGGGCTCGCGGGCGCAATCTCGTTGCACATGGCCTTCAACCTCACGGCGACGCTCATAGGGCCCTTGGTGGCGTACGTTGGAGAGTTCTTCGTGCTCCTTTTTTACGTCCTTCTCATCGTAATCTGGCTCGCTATCGAGCGCCGGATCATCCGGGAGGAGCTTAAGAACGAGGTGGAAACGGGTACCATAAGCCCCGGTGAGTACGCGATCTTGCCGACCTACTTTGCCCGGACTTTCTACTACCTCAGGCTGATCTTCACGGGGCGCCTGGACGAGTGGCGCCGCGCGAGGAAACTACACGAGGCCACGGTGGAGCTCGCCTTCACCAAGCGCCTGAGCCGTCATTCCTACGCCGCCCCACAGCAGCGCAGAGCCCAGATCCTCCGGCGTCGTATAGATGAACTGAGGGGCCGGCGAGCCCTCCGGTTCGGCCCCTGAGCGGTACTTCGCAAGGGCCTTGCGCGGCCACCGGCGTTGTCCTCGCCGGCGGAAAGAGCCGCCGGATGGGCCGAGACAAGCTGTCTCTGAAGATCGGCAACGCCACCCTCATCGAGCGAGTTCACGGCGCCTTGGCGTCCTACTGCGCAGAAATCGTCATCGTCGGCGAGGCAGGGGACACCCCCGCTGGCCTCCGTCGGATCCCCGATCTGCGTCCGGGCGAAGGCCCGCTAGCCGGGATCGAAGCTGGCCTCCTCGCTGCGCAGCATCGGCCCGTCTTCGTCGCAGCCGGGGACATGCCGTTCCTTAGGGGCGACTTCGTAGGCTACTTGCTCGCCCTCCTCTGCGACTATGTTGCGGCCGTCGTGCCCGTTGTTGGAACCAGGCCGCACCCCTTATGCGCGGCATACGGGCAGGAGGTGCGGCCCGCGGTAAGCGCAGCGCTCGATGCCGGCACACGGTCCGTGCGAGAGATGCTCGAAGGCCTGCCGGGAGTGCGGTCTGTCGGGGAGGAGGAACTGCGGCGCTTCGGCGACCCGAACCTGCTGCTCATGAACGTCAACTCGCCCGAGGACCTCGCCCAAGCGCGGGCTGTGCTTCATGGAGGAGCCTTCCGCGGCGGATGACCGAAATCACCTCACCGAACGTGCCTGACTCCCTCGTTGGGGAGCTGCGGGCGCTCGTGCGGCTGTACCGCATCGGGTCGCTCTTTCCGGAGGGCGACGCTCCCCACGGAGCCGAAGCGGCGGTGGTTCTCGGGGCGCAGGTTTTGTCTGGCGGGAGGCCGAGCGGGACGCTGCGAGCCCGGGTCCAGCACGCGGCCAGACTCTACACCGAAGGGAAAGTCGGGCTGGTGATACCGACCGGCGGGGTCGGGGAGCACCCGCCGAGCGAGGCGGAGGTGGCGGCGAGGATGCTGCGGGAGGCGGGGATTCCCGAGGAGGCCGTCCTGCTCGAAAGTGAGGCGCGAAACACGCGGGAGTCGGCGCGGCTGGTGACGGCGATGGTGAGACAGAAGGGCATACGAAGCGTGGTGGTCGTTACGGACCCTTTGCACTGCGTGCGGACGGTCGGGGCGTTCAGGGCCGAGGGCTTATCGGTGGAGGCATCTCCGGTGTACAGTAGCCCGATGTGGCGGAAGCGGTGGCCGCGTTTGGGCCATTTCTTGAGGGAGATCGGGGCGCTTCTGTGGTACAGGGTAAGACGCAAAATAGGGTCGCGCTTTCGGCCGTAGCTATCGGCGTGCTCGCCGTCTCCGCGGCGGCGATCTTTATCCGCCTGACGGAGGCCCCCGCGCTCGCGGTCGCCTTCTGGCGGAATGCTCTAGGCGCGCTCGTCCTCGTGCCCTTGGCCCTCTACTGGCGGGAGACATTCCCACGAGGGCGGGTGCTCCGGGTCGGGGTCGTCTCCGGGGTGGCTTTGGGGGCGCATTTTGGGTTCTGGATCTCCTCGCTCGACTACACGAGCGTGGCGGCGAGCGTGGTCCTCGTGTGCACCCAGCCGGTCTTCGTCGCAATCCTCGCCTACCTCGTCTTCGGGGAACGTACCTCCCCTTTGTCTTTCTTGGGGATCCTAATAGCGCTTGTCGGGACCGCGGTGATCGCCTCCGACGGCTCGGTGGGCTCGGCGACGGTCTACGGGAACGCCCTCGCGCTGCTCGGCGCGGTCGCCGTCGCCGTCTACGTCCTTATCGGCAGGTCTTTGCGTACGACGGGGGTGGGCGTCTTGCCGTACTCGATCGTGGTGTACGCGTCGGCCGCCGCGACGCTCCTGCCGGCGACCATACTCGGGGGCGTGCCTTTGTGGGGGTATCCGGGGGAGACGTGGTTCTGGCTGTGGGCGGTGACGCTCGGGCCCCAGATCCTGGGCCACACCGTCCTCAACTGGGCCCTGCGCTACGTCCAGGCCTCCGTGATCTCGGGCACCATTTTGGCCGAGCCGGTTGTCTCGGCGCTCCTGGCGTGGTTGCTCCTCTTCGAGAAGCCCGGCCTCGCGGCCCTTCTGGGGGGCGTCGTCGTCCTCTTGGGTCTCTTACTCCTTTTGCGCGGCTACCGCGCGCCCCGCGGAAAGAGCGCTCTCCCCGCCGAGCCCATAGCGTAGACTAGGTAATATATGCTTCCCAGTCCTCGCGGCAGGCGTCGAGATCTCGGTACCGAAGACCACCATAATCGAGCCCCGTCCGCCGAATGCTCCCCGCCAGGAACGCCTTGGCTAGTTGGAAGGCTGTAAACTCGTCAAGCTTCTTTCTTCGAGGGTATAAGCATCTGTGGGGCAGAGCTCGCCCTAAAGATCGAACCTCGCTGTCACCGGGCATAGTCGGGCGCGATGTCCTTCGCTCGCTCGCCAGGGCCCTCTCCCACGGAAGGTAGCTGCTCTACAAAGTCAATGTGACTGTCTACTAGGTTTGCTGGAGCTGTTGACTGTAGGCAAAGGCCTCTACCCCTAAGTCTGCTAATAACGAACTACCAGTAGAGGCGCAAGTTCTTGTATAAGGTGGCCGCTTGCTTAATAGGTGCGCGGAAAGCTATCTCTCTATATAGTTATCGAAGCTACGAGAAATCGGGAAAGAGGAGAGATGGCGTCGGACTTGGAGCAAGGCCATACTCATAACAGTGATGGCGAAGAACGCTCGATGGTGGGCATTGGCGCGTGCGGAACGCCAGTTGATTCGGTAGTAAGCTCTCGTAACTCGTTGGCCGGAGCCGGATGGCGATGCTGGGAGGTGAGCGCATCGCCTTGCGAGGACTTGGGCGTGTCGCCTTCCCGGCACCTGCCTTTCTCC
>JALZFK010000273.1 GCA_030861585.1 Actinomycetota bacterium
GGGCGGTATCGCTCCGATATTATCGGCGGGGGGTATCGCCGTGTTGTCGGCGGGCGGTATCGCTCCGATATTATCGGCGGGGGGTATCGCCGTGTTGTCGGCGGGCGGCACCACCATGTTGTCGGTGGGTAGGATCGCCCCCGTATTGTCGGCGGGTAGGATCGCTCCCGTATTATCGCCCGTCGTCGGATTGCCCGTCGCGATCGGGTCGCTCTTCTCGGCCGGAGGCTGTCCGCCGCCTCCGCCGCCATAAGGAGGACGCACGATGCCGAGTGGTGTTCCAAGGACGGAGATGGGAGTATGGGTGACCATCCCCTCTACCTCGTTGGCGTTGAGGACCATGCCGCCACCCACATATATCGTGGCGTGGTTTGGAAAGATCATTAGGTCGCCGGGCTGCGGGTCCCCGGCTACGCTCGGATACGCACCCAAATACCCTTCCGGCGAGAACGAGGCATTCGGATCGACGCCGGCAGTCCTCATAATATAGCGTATCAAGCCAGCACAGCTAAAAGCGTCGGGCCCGTCAGAAGCCTGCCGGAAGGGCTTGCCCACCTGTGCTTCTCCTATCCCAATAGCGTCGCTCGCCGTGCCCCCTCCCGACTGGGCTGTCGCCAAAATTCCTAACGAGAGGATAAGAACAACAATAAGACCGAGAAGTATTATTGGGTTAACCCTTCGAGACATACAGTCCGGGCTCCTTCCCGTCGTATTTATTAACTTTCTGCAGGGGATTCACTTGAATACCCCCTCCTACGGTTCGGCACTCTAAAGAAGCTGCTCATCGGGCGCAACATCTTTTTGTGCCAAAATAAACCCACCCCTGCCGGAACTCAGCTTAAATAAAGGGAATTCTTGTAGCCTGCCCGAAACGCTTTTTTAATAAATCTTAATACTCTTAACGCCGATGCAAGCTTCTTCGTTGCTGCCTGGCATTTCGCATAGTGTCGGATAGCGAGTGATTCGCAGAGGTCAGCGGGGCTAGCCTCCATTGGAGCTCATTTGTCTCTCTTATTGGAGACTCCTCTATGCATCGGTCAGTTATAGGGCACCACCAAGAGCATAGCCAAGGCGCTGCTACTACTTGAGCTGGCGTGAGGGGGCAGCCGCAGACCGCGTGCTTTGTGCAGGAGGGCCGGGAATCCGGAGTAGCGGGTCCAGAGAAAGTGGCTTACTGCTAACTATACTCGCTCTCGCAGCGGATCTTTGTGGCTTCCGGGTGGTTCGCCAGGGGCCACGATATTCCCTCTTGGGAAACTCGCACCCCGGGTTAGCTAAGGCGCCAGTACGCGCAGCGCCCCGGGCAGCACCCGCGCGCGGAAGTCGCGGGTGGAGGGAAGCATCTCGCCATCCACGTGGGCCGAAGTCGGCGTCATTAGGGACACCTCGACCTCGGCCGCTCGGGCGAAGTGTATCTTGGGGTGCGTAAGATGAGCGCCTCGGAGCACGGCCGGTATGAGGCTCAAGACCTCCGCTCTCGTCACCTCCTCGCTCCACACCACGTCGAAGGCGCCGTCTTGGAGGCTGGATCCGGGCGCCAGCTTGAAACGCGCCCCGTAGGTTGTCCCGAGCGCCACCGCGACAAGGATGGTTTCGACCGAAATCTCCTCTCCGCCGAGCTTTAGGCGCGCCTCATGACATTTCATACCCCACAGCAAGAGCCGCCCGACCGACCACAGGTACCCCCCGAACCCCCCGAGATACTTAGGCGCCAGGGCTACCCCCGCGGCAACTTCGGCGTCGAACCCGATCCCGAGCCCGTTGTTGAACCGGATCCCGTTGACCTCGCCCGCATCCACGGAGCGGACCTTACCTCCGACCACAATCTCCAAGGCCCGTCCGAGACCCGTCCCGATTCCTAAGGCCTTGACGTAGTCGTTGCCACTACCGACCGGCAAAACCCCCATCACCCGCCCGGTTCTCGCGCACGCCGCCGCCACCTCGTGTACCGTCCCGTCCCCTCCTACCGCCACGACCAGTGCCCCATCCGGCAACCCCGAAACGATCCTTCTCGCGTCCCCGCGGTCCTCCGTCACGTGCCACACAACCTCGGCTCCTCGGGCCTCCAGGTACTTGTGTATGCCCCTCCGATGGGCCGCCGCTCGACCCTTGTCGGCGGCGGGATTAAACACCAGATGCGCCAGGCGCCCATCCACCATGCCGTAGAGGATACCAACCCCAAAGGGAAGTCGCCGACCCCACGAGTTGGTCCGCCTTGAGCTATTTGCGATAACCTTGCGCCGGTCAGATCCACGTTCCGTCACGACCCCAAAAACGTAACCCTGATCCCCGATCCTTTAAGGAACCCCCTTAATGAGATTACATAGGTCGTCTGCGATCCCGATAAGAGCAGGACCGCCGTCGTAATGCTTTTGAGGCAGATTGCCACCCAAAGCCTCGTGGCATCACTTGCGACCGTCATCCCCGAGACTCAAGCTCATTTCGCTATTACCTTAGAATTCAGGTACAAGGTGTTTAGGGATACGGGTTAAGATCGCTTTCTGATCGTAACCAGGTACAATGAGCGACCATATGGAGGGCGTTGCGGAGAATTGCCTGCACCTGAGAGGCTTACGAATCGTCCTGGGAGCGGGGTTCCGGTGCCCGGTTTGCGAGGCGCGCCTGGATCTGGAGGGCGTCGAGCGGTGGGTGCGGATGGCCGAGAAGGCACGCGACGAGGCTTACTCTATGGTCGAGGGTGACGAGGAATTCGCGGAGCTCGTACGCGAGGAGCGGCAGCGGGAGGTATACCGGCGCCGGAAGGTGTGGTACGAGTTGCGGAGCGTTCCGCACGGGGTGGTCGCCAGACCAGAGATGATCCTGGTGTCTTACGACGTTACGGAGGACGCCTACGAATGCAGGATTTTTTACAAGGAGCCGCGTCCGGCCGGGGGGCTCGAACGGATCAGCGTCGAGGCCGACCTCGACCACATCTTGGCGCTCCGCTCGCACCCGGACCCCAACGTCCGCCTCACTTCCAGTAAGGCCGAGGAGTTTCATGGTCTCCGCCTGCGGCTCGTCGAACAAGACGCGCTCCCGCCGCAGAGAAGAGTGTTCTATCAGAACGAGTTTTAGACGCTCGCCCTGGCGGTCCGCCCGGCTAAAGGATAGAATTACAGCAGAGCTTAGCCCCGGATCGAAAGGCGTGGCATGAGCGGGACCAACTTCATAATGATGGTTATCATGATCCTAATACTGCTCTTCGTCCTCATGAACGTCGGTCCTCTGGTAGTCTTCTAGCTCGTTCCCTGATTCTTCTTACTTAAGGCGAAAGTCTCAACGGTTTCGTAGACGGCCCCTTCGGGGGTGAGCGTACTCTCCATAAGCTCGACGTGCCGGACCCGGAATTCGGCGCCCTCCGCGTCCGGCGGCAGGTCGATGCTCGCCGGTCGGCCGCGTACGCGGC
>JALZFK010000281.1 GCA_030861585.1 Actinomycetota bacterium
GTTGATGGGGAACGGTTCGCTGCCTTCGTCTTCATTTACCACAACGCCGGCTTCGCAGTTATCGCAGTACCCGCAGGGGGCCTCGAACTCCTCACCAAAGTAATTGAGCAGATACTCGCGGCGGCAGGCTCGCACCTCGGCGTAGCCCCGTATCATCTCGATCCTCGACCGCTCGAACTCCTCGCGGTGCTCCTGGGCGTAAGCCACCTCTTCGGAGGCGCCGCCGAGGTCATGGTATCGCTCGCCCCGGATAACCTCGCCGGTCGGGAGGATCTCGACCACGCCCGCCTCTTCGAGGCGACCGAGCGCCGTCGTTAGCTTCGACTGTGAGAGGTTGGCCTCCTCGCGCAAGGTTCGAGGGTCGGCAGGCTCTTCGTGCTTTTCGACCGCTCCGGCGACCCGCTCCACCTGCTCTGCATCAACCTGGCCGCTACCGGCGAAGAAACGGCGGATTCCGAGGTCCTCGGCACGGTAGAACAGGGTAGCCTTGGCCGCTTCGCCGTCCCGCCCGGCCCGCCCTATCTCCTGGTAGTACGCGTCGACCGAATCGCTCACGTCGTAGTGGAAGACGAAGCGCACGTTCGCCTTATCGACCCCCATCCCGAAGGCAATCGTGGCGACGATGACCTCCGCCTCGTCGTTGACGAACGCTTCCTGGATCCTCTCCCGTTCCCCGGCCTTCATACCGCCGTGGTAAGAAACGGCTTTTAAGTCACGTTCTAGGAGCGCTTCGGCGATCTCCTCGGCGTGCCTCCTCGTCGCGGCGTAGACGATACCCGGCTTCTCGGCCTCTCCCACGCGGTCTAACAAGGCACGCCTCTTCGCTTCTTCGTCCTTGAACCTCTCCACCCCCAACCAGATATTGGGCCGATCGAACCCGCGCACGATCGTGCGCGGGTCGCGCATGCGAAGGCGTTCGGTTATCTCCTGGCGAACCAGCGGCGAAGCGGTTGCCGTCAGGGCCAACACCGTTGGTTGGTCGAGGGCCTCTATCACCGCGCCGAGCCGTAGATAAGCCGGCCGGAAATCGTGCCCCCACTCGCTGATGCAATGCGCTTCGTCGACGACGAACAGCGAGGGTTTCGCCTCTCGGAGCCGAGCGAGCGTCTCCTCGTCGTTGAATTGCTCGGGCGCGATAAACAGGTACTCGAGGCCGCCTTCCTCCAGATCCTCGAACGCCTCCTGCCGGTCAGTCTTTCGCACGGTGGAGTTCACTTGGGCTGCCTCACCCGCTTCCTGCTCCTCGATGCTCTCGACCTGATCACGCTGCAAGGCGATCAGCGGGGAGATCACCACCGTCGGTCCGGGTATCATAAGAGCCGCGATCTGGTAGATCGCAGACTTCCCCGAACCGGTAGGCGTCACGGCCAGCGTGTCGTGACCGTCGAGTACGGCTCGGATGGCCTCTCTCTGCCCAGGGCGAAGGTTCTCGTAGCCGAACCTCTCCCGGGCAACGCTGTCGATACGATCCGAAGGCACGCGAGCTTCTTACACGGCGGGCCGCTAGGGCACCGGGGCTCCGCCCACCACGCCGATCACCTCGCCGGAGATGTAGCTGGACTCCTGGGAGGCTAGGAACACGTACGCGGGCGCCACCTCTGCCGGCTGCGCCGGCCGCCCCATCGGCTTGCTCCCCCCGAAATTAGCCACGTCCATGTGCGGGTGAAACGTGGCCGGTATCAGCGGAGTCCACGTCGGTCCTGGCGCGACGACGTTGACCCGGATCCCCTGCGGTGTTACCTCCTGCACTAACCCCTTGGAGAAGGTCACTATCGCCCCCTTCGTCGCGGAGTAATCCAGGAGCGGCGGCTTGGGCTGGTAGGCCTCTATGGAAGCGGTGTTGATGATGCTTCCGCCCGGCCTCATGTGCGGCAGGGCGGCCTTGCATAGGTAGAACATCGCGAACACGTTCGTGCGGAACGTCCGGTCGAGTTCCTCTGCGGAGATGTCCTGTATGCCGCCCCGCGACATCTGGTAAGCGGCGTTGTTCACCAAGACGTCGATGTGCCCGAACTCCTGCACGGCCTGATCGACGATCCTTTGGCAGTGGTCTTCGTACCTTATATCTCCGGGCACCGGCACCGCTTTCTTGCCGGACTCTTCCACGACTCGCACCGTCTCTTGGGCGTCCGCCTCCTCCGCCTCCAGGTAGGAGATTAGAACGTCCGCGCCCTCCCGCGCGAAGGCCAAGGCCACCGCCCGTCCTATCCCGGAGTCACCGCCGGTGATGATCGCCGCTTTACCTTCGAGCCTGCCGCTGCCGCGATAGGTCTTCTCCCCGTAATCTGGCCTCGGGTCCATCTCCGATTCCAAAC
>JALZFK010000116.1 GCA_030861585.1 Actinomycetota bacterium
GCCGCGGAGAGTCGGCCTACGAGCTCAACGCCCAGCTCACCGAGCAGTTCTTCAACAGCGTGGTGAACAACCTGCAGACCCAGGCGGAGGCCAACCGGCAAACCGGCGAGCAGCTGGCCGAGCAGGCCCAGAGGAGCCAGGAGGCTTCTAGGCAGCTCACCCAGGAGTCGGTGCAGGCCTACATGGACTTCGTGGACTCCATGTTCGCCTTCACTAAGGGCGGTACGCAAGAAGCGCAGAGGGGTGCTCAGAGAGCCACCTAACAGGAGCAATCAAGAAGCTTAGAACTACTCTTCTTCTGAGCCGGGGTCCTCTTCGGGGACCCCGGCTCTTTATGTATCTTGGAAACCGAAAGGTGCTGGCCTCCCCTCGATAACAAGGGTGGCCACCTCCCCGGTGGCTTTCATTGGACGGAGGGGCTGGTGCTAGGTCTATGGGCCTGACCCTCAAAGATTACCGGGCTGGGTACCCCCTCCGTAAAAGGCAACCCACCCCGGCTCTCTGATTTCTCCCCCGCTGCTCAGCCGTTACCCGGGCCGGGGTCTTGAGTCGCACACAGCCCCGGCCGGGCTGTGCGCTCCTTAGACGACAACCCCGAACGACGACGACGTAGGTTTCGCCGGGTGACGGCTGAGCAGCCTACTCCTCCTCCTCCTCCGAGGGCTCGGAGAGATCCGGTACCGGGTCGGTCACCCCGTCGTCCTCACGCTCCGCAACGGCGCTTTGACGCCGCGTTGCATCGCTGGAAACGGTTCACCCCCATGGTTGCGCGGGTATGTCACAGCAGCCTCCAAAAGCACCACGACGCCAGAAGAGAGGTCCCCGCGAACAGCGCCGCCCACCCCCAAGCCCAAACCCTCTCCTCCTTGCGAACGCTATCTATCAACGCCCAACCGCTTACGGCTGCCCAACCCACCATACCGACAAGTAGTCCAAAAACCGCGGCCTCGGGCGGTATCACGCCGCGCCCTCTCCACTTCCGTTGCTCACGACTCCTCCAGCGGCACGTCCGGTCCGAACGCCTGCTCTTCGGCCACGATCGTCGCCTTCGCTTCCCCCACGAGGCCAAGAGAAGGCTCTTCCTCGAGGTAGCCGCCTAAAACGAGCTGGCGAGCCAACTCTTCGATAGGTGCGACCCGAAGGCGGGGGTTATCCACGAACGCCCGCTCGAGAGCCTCCAGCACTTCATCGTAGCCTCTCACGACCACCCGCCTTTCTTCGGTCGGTTCCGCCCGTGTTCCTGCATCGGGTGGTGCTGCCGCCAAGCCTCTTTGAGCTCTTCGCCCCGACGCTCCGTCTCGGCCCGGCGCGCTTCCTCTTTATCCCGCTCGTACCGCATTATTAGCCGAGATAAGTCCCGCAGGCGCCTCTCTAGTTGCCTATCCTCGTTGCGGGCCTCGTGGTCTCCGCGTATGACGGACTCGGACAGCCGAAGCCGTGACGCTTCGAGCTCCTCTATCTCCTGCCGCGCACGGCGAACCTCCTCGCTCTGCTCGCTCACGCCGATACCTCCTCGCCCCGGTCGAGCACCGCGAGGTTACGCCGCAGACGCTGCTCCTCCCGGTCAATGTCTTCTATCCACTTCGTAGCTTCGGCTCTCTGCGAGCCGCGGAATTCTCGGCGGGTTCGCAAGCGGTCGAGTTGGATAACTAGTTCTCGGCGGCTAACGTCGTCTCCGTTCACGCGGCGTCCTGCTGTTTCAGAAAGCGAGTGCCGGGACCATGCAGCAACCGCCCGTACTCGTCCTCCCCGTTGAAGAGGCGCCACCATTGATAGCGGCAGCATCCACATAAGAGGTCTTCGGCTACCGCGTACAGGGGCTCACGCCTAGCGCGTAGGCCACAGCGGTCGCAGTGCCTCGCAAGATACTCTCGGTCGGAGGGACGAGGACCCCGCCGCTTCTTTCGCCTGCAAGTAGAAACGCCCATGTTTTTGACTCAACCCCCCACCTGAGCCAAGAGAAGACTCTTATCTCTTTCAATCGCCTCCGCGTGCTCGGTATCGCCGTTTTCTTTAGCCGCCTCAGCTTCCCTTTCGGCAGCTTGATTAGCTTCAAGGATAGCTATGAGGTTAACTTGCATAGTTTTCACATCTAAGAGTTGTAAAACGCGTTTTTCATTCGGTGTGATACCGGGCTCATTAAGGTATCTATCAATGGTGGCTTTTACGGCACGCCGATCCTTTACTATGCGCCAGGCCAACGCCTGCACCTGCTCGTAAGAAAGACCTTCGAATAACTCACTTATGTGGCCGGGAGTGTTATTGTCGTATGACCTTGCCAGTTCTTTTCCCTCTACATTTGCCGCTGCCAACAATTCATCTATAGTTTGTGGCACAGGCTCACCACGGATGAGCCCGAAAGTAGCAAACGCAAACAAGTCTCCCGGATCACGGTTCAAACCACGCGCAAGTTTCTCTACCGTCTCCGCCCCCGGAGTCCTAAGTCCTCTCTCTATTCTGGACACTGCTGCGCTCGACAATCCCGCTCTTTCCGCGAGAGCCGAAAGGGTCAGGCCTCGTTCTTCTCGCAGCTCTTTCACCCGCCGGCCAATGCCCAAGCTCAACATCTCCCTTCTATAGGTTTAGTCAAACCCATAGGTTTTTCTATATAAAATATTACCAGTTGGCAACAGATTGTGTCAATTGGTAATATTGACGAGGCCGAACAGCCTCTTGAGCAAGGCGCGGAAGTTAGCTACGAAGTAAAGCAGGGCGCAAACGGGATGAGGGCGATCGCCGTCTCCAGGAGGCGTCGCTACTCGTGGCGGGATGAGAGCCTCAAGCGCCACGAGGGAAAGGAAGCGCGCAACGAATACTATGCGGGGCTCGAAGGACGGGCGCCCCT
>JALZFK010000303.1 GCA_030861585.1 Actinomycetota bacterium
GAGGTCTCGGAGGTTCGGGTCGAGGACCCGTATCGCATCATCAAGCTCGCCGACGGAACGGAGCTCGGCTGCCACGCGCTCATGATCACGACCGGCGTCGCCTACAGGATGCTCGATGTGCCGGGCGTAAAGAGGCTGACCGGCTCCGGCATCTACTACGGGGCGGCGATGACGGAGGCCCTCTCGTGCAAGGACGAGGACGTCTACATCGTTGGCGGGGCAAACTCCGCTGGCCAGGCCGCCGTCTATTTTGCGCGTCACGCACGCCGAGTCGTCATAGTCTGCCGCTCGGACGACCTTGGCAAGGCAATGAGCCGGTATCTGGTCGACCAGATCGAGGAGACCGAAAACATCGACGTCCGGCTCAACTCCAACGTCGTCGCCGTCGAGGGCGAAGACCACCTCGAGAGGGTCACCATAAAGAACTCGGTTACCGGCAAGGAGGAGAGCGCGCCCGCGCGCTCGATGTTTGTCTTTATCGGAGCGGCGCCGAAAACGGAGTGGCTAGATGGGGTGGTCGATCGCGACGAGCGGGGCTTTATTCTCGCCGGCTCGGACTTGTCGCGCGATGGCAAGCGCCCGAAGGGCTGGTCCTTGGATCGCGACCCGTACCTCTTGGAGACGAACGTGCCGGGGATCTTCGTCGCCGGCGACGTCCGGCACGGGTCGGTGAAGAGGGTGGCTTCGGGTGTGGGCGAAGGCTCCGTCGCGATCCAGTTCGTCCACCGGTACTTGAGCCAGGTATAGGGTTGCAGAGCACGACGATAACCGACGCCTTACGCCGGGTGCCGCTCTTCGCGCAACTTTCGGACGAGCAGTTCGGGTCCGTCGAACGGGGTAGCGAGGTTTGGCTACGGCCGAGTGAGGTTTTGGTAAGGGAAGGTAACCCTCCCTTGGCTTTCTTTGCCCAGCTCGAAGGCCAAGCCGAGTGGACGAGAAGGCTCGGTCAGGAACCCGGTACCCCGGAGGAGATCCAGCCGCGCATCTTCGAGCCGTTCTGCTTGGACATAGCCCAACGCGTCGTCGTCGGGCGCCACGGCGGCGACATCCGGGTGAGCTCGAAGCCGTACGAGACCGCCTTCGTCGTCCGGCTGCCGGTGGAGGCGCCCGGTGATGAGAGGAGCACGCCGTGACCGAGACCCCCCACGATCCGGTTGTGTTTCCGAGGCTCACCGACGAGCAGGTCGCTCGGCTATCGGGGTACGGCAAACAGAGAAACCTCGAAACCGAGGAGTACCTGTTCAAAGACCAGGACTACGTGGACAGCTTCTATGTTGTGTTGGAGGGTGAGGTCCGTATCTCGCGCGTCGCCGGCGACGGTACCGAGGAGATGGTTGCCACCCACTTACCCGGCGGGTTTACCGGGCAGTTGGCGGTCCTGGCTGGCAAGAGATCGCGCCACCGGGCCCGCGCCGTGAAGCCGAGCCGGGTTCTGGAGATAACGGCCGATGCCTTCAGGGAGGTGGTTGCCACGAACCCGGACGTCGGCGACGTTTTTATCTCCACCCTAGCCCGGCGCATGCGTGAGACGCAAACCTGGATGCGCCAGACCGAGAAGCTTGCGGCCTTGGGCAAGCTCTCCGCTGGACTCGCTCATGAGCTAAACAATCCCGCCTCCGCCGGCCGCCGCGCCGCCGAAGACATGCGCGAGGCGGTGCCGCGGGCGCAAGAGGCCGCGCTCCTAAATGACGGCCGCTTCTCCCCGGAAGAAAAAGAAAGGCTCGCCGGGTTGCATCGCGAGGCGGTTACCGGAGGCGCCGTAGCCCTCGATCCTTTGGAGCAGGGCGATAAGGAGGACGAGCTGGCCGACTGGCTGGAAGAGCGCGGCGTAGAGGATGCCTGGGAGCTCGCGCCGACGCTGGTTGCCGCGGGCCTCGACGCGAGGAGGCTGGAGGATCTCACCAGTGGCATGGACGACGGGGCGCTCGCGGGAGCCGTGGGGTGGCTCGGGACGACGCTGGAGTTAACCGAGCTTGCGGACGAGGTGGAGAAGAGCACGGGGCGCATCTCGGAACTCGTGGACGCCATGAAGGAGTACTCCTACATGGACAAGGCGTCTTTGCGGGAGGTAGACGTGCACGACGGGCTCGAGAACACGCTCACCATCCTCGGCCACAAATTGAAGAAGGGCGTGGACGTCGAGCGCGACTACGACCGAAACCTACCCCGCATCTTCGCCCACGGCGCCGAACTCAACCAGGTGTGGACCAACATCATAGATAACGCGGTGGACGCCATGGCCGGCGAGGGCCGGCTCCGGGTACGGACCTCGCTAGAGGATGGTTGCGTGCTCGTGGAGATAACCGACAGCGGGCCCGGGGTACCAAAGCAGATCCGGAACCGCATCTTCGAGCCGTTCTTCACCACCAAAGGTGTCGGCGAGGGGACAGGGCTAGGGCTGGACATAGCCCGGCGCATCGTCGTCGGACGACACGGCGGCGACATTCGGCTGGACTCGAAGCCGGGCAAAACGTGCTTTCAGGTACGACTACCGTCGGATCCCAGACAAAGAAACGGAGGATAGGGCTTGGAGACGGGGAAGGAATTGATCAAGGAGATCTGCTCGGAGAAGCGCGGGGTGAACACGCGCATACTCGAGCAGACCATCACGCTCGCCGTGGAGATCGCGCGCGAGGGCCGAGAGGGACGCAAGATCGGTACCCTCTTCGTTGTCGGCGACTCGGACGCGGTGCTGAAGACCTCCAGGCCCCTGATCTTGGACCCCTTGGCCGGCCATCCCGACGAGAAAAAGTGTATCGACGATCCGGATGTGCGCGAGACCCTCAAGGAGCTCGCCCAACTCGACGGGGCCTTCGTGGTCTCTGACGAGGGCGTCGTCCTCTCGGCGGCCCGCTACATAGACACGGCCTCCGACAACCTGAACGTCCCCTTGGGTCTCGGGAGCCGTCATATGGCCGCCGCCTCCGTCTCCTGGCACACAAACGCCGTAGCGGTCGCGGTCTCGGAGAGCTCGATGGTGAGGATGTTTGACGACGGGGAACTCGTCTCGGAGAT
>JALZFK010000312.1 GCA_030861585.1 Actinomycetota bacterium
CACGGTGATGTTCGCCATCCCGCGCACCAGCGGCTGGATGGCCCAGTGGATGGAGTGGATGAACGACGAGGAGCTAAGGATCGTCCGTCCTCGCCAGATCTACACTGGTGCCCGCGATGCCGACTACCTCCCCATAAACGAGCGGTAACGTAAGGACGGGTGTGAAACCCGCCCCTATATCCTCGACCGTCCCTCGCGGGCTCCCTATTTTCGGGAAGCCCGCGTTTTCTATTTCTGCCGCACTACGGCGTTGTATAGAGCTTTCTGGCGGTTCAGGGCCTCCTCGTAGGCCGCGCGGCGCGAAAGGTCCGGCTCGTAAGCTTCGCCAAGGGGTGCTTCGACCTCCTCGAGTGGGGGGCCGCCCAAAGCTTCGAGGGCGAGCAGAGCGGCCCCTCGGCTGGAGGCTTCCGGGACCGTAGAAACGGTCACCTGCCTCCCTAAAGCGTCGGCCATGATCTGGGTCCAGGTCGGAGAGCTCGATAAACCACCGCCGGTGGCGATAACCTGCCTGCTGTCGGATCCTTCGGGCAGAGACTTATCTAGCTTGTGGCCGATAAGGGCGAAGCGGAGTGCTACGGCCTCCATCGCGGCTCGCAGGATCTCCACGGGACGGGTGGCCAGGGAGAGCCCCGCCACGGTCCCGCTGGCGCCGGCCGCCCAGCCCGGCGCGCGCTCCCCGGCCAGAAGCGGCAAGAACGTGAGCCCGTGCGCGTCGGGCTCCATCCCGGCGAGGAGCTTTTCGGTTTCCTCCTTCTCAGGGAGGCGCAAAGCGTTGCGCAGCCAGGCTACGAGATTCCCGCCATCCGAAAGCGCTCCACCGGCCACGAACCTCTTCGAGTCGGCACGGTAGCACCACAGCTCCTCGGGCACGCGGGCGGAGTCTCCTTTCCACAACACCCTCAAAGCCCCGCTCGTACCGACCATTAGCGCCATTCTTTCGCTCTTCACGCAGCCGCTCCCGACGTTGGAGCAGGCGCCGTCTCCGGCCCCCGGGAACCACACTACGTCTGTGAGTTCTGGCCACCGCCGCGCCCACTCTCCCTTCAAGCCGCGTGAGGGCTCATCCGAAATGAGAGATAGGTGCCCCTCTTTGATAGGCAGCGCGTCCAGGAGTTCTTCGTCCCAGGACTTGCGGTTCTGGTCGAAGAGGCCGGTACCGGAGGCCATAGAGACACCCACCTTTGCTTCGCCGAGGAGCCTGAGGCGGAGGTACTCGTCGGGCGACAGGAAGCGTTCAGTCTTCGAGAAGGACTTAGGAAAGGAGCGGCTCAACCACAGGAGCTTCGCCGGCAGATAGCTCGGGTGGAAGACGCATCCCGTCCTTCGGTGGACGGCATCCTCATCTAATCGCTCTCGGAGCTCCTTGGCGGCGTCCGCGGCTCTGGTGTCGGCCCAGGTGAGGATGGGAGTGGTCGGGCACCCACGTTGGTCCACGCCGAGAACGCTGTGCCAGAACGTGCTCGATGCCACCGCAACGGCGCTCTTCGCCTTCTCCCCAGCGCGGGCGAGCGTCCCATCCACCGCCCCGAAGATCAGCTCGCAAAGCTCGTCGGCGTCCAACATCGATCCGCCGTCCCGAGTGTACGTGAAGCCGTGTTCGAAGCTCGTCCCGGTGCCTTCCACGAGTCCGCCCGCCCCGTCGTAGAGGGAGCAGCGCACCGAGGACGATCCCACATCTATGGCCAGAATGTAGCCCGGGAGATCCAAAGCCGTATAAACCAGCCTCCTATACTGCCGTTTGTGGGCCTGTCCGAGTTACCTTCCGCCAAAACCGACGACCCATCGTCTCTTGTGACACCCCACCCCCCATACAGGTTGTCCCCTGCCGCGCTCCAACCTCAATCCAGTATATCCTGCCGCTTTAGCCGTCTATGTTTCTGGGGCGGCGTATGTTTATTACTCTACAGCGCAAGGGTAGGGTAATCGCATCATGTAGGAGCAACCGTTGCAAGGAGGAGCGCATCGTGAGCAGCGACGATCGGTTGAGGGAGCTAGAGGAGAGGTACGAGGGTTACAGAGTTTACGACAACGCGGGCGAAAGCATAGGCAAGGTAGACGATCTTTTCGTGGACGAAGCCGACCGCGAGGAGTACATCGGAGTCAAGATGGGCTTTTTCGGGTTGAGGTCGACCTTGATACCGATGGAGATCGTACGCGTCGACGAGCGAGAGCGTACCATGGAGGTTGCGGAGTCCAAGGATCACGTCAAGGACGCCCCGACCTTCGATGATGACGACGACATCACCCCCGAGTTCGAGGAGAGGATCCGGAGGCACTTCGGCCTCGGAAGCATACAGCCCTCCGCACAGCGCGGCTCGTACGGCCGCTACACCGGTGCGGCCGGGAGCAGCGCTGCGGGCGCGACGTCCGCCGAGGGTGGTATGGGCACAGAAGGCCACGCAGGTCGCGAGTCGTACCGGGACCGTGAGAACCTCGGCCATTCCGAATCGGTGATGGGCGCGGCGGATACCGGAGACGCTAGCCCATCTGGCGGCCTGCGTGACCTCGAGACGGGCGAGCGGGGCCGCACAGGGGACGA
>JALZFK010000184.1 GCA_030861585.1 Actinomycetota bacterium
GAACCGACGAGAGGGAAAAGCTCGCGTCATCCCTGACGAGTTACGCCGCCATTAGTGCAAGTTTCTCCATATCACAACGTGTTATCCTGTCAGACCCGTGCGTCGTCCGAGTGGGTCCCGATGGTGGGGAAGGTTAAGCCCGAGGGTCGCTTGCGCTTTTACTTAGGACATTGTGAACAACCATAAATTTTACCTCTAGGCAATGCCCTTGTCAAGACCCGTCGCGGACTTCGGAGGTGCTAAGCAGGGGTATCGGGCTATGTCTGTGACAGGGACGATTCGGGACTCCTGATAGACGTCCGCGACCCCAGCGGGGATCCCAGCGGGTATGAGTTCCTACCCTGGTCGAGCATGGAGCGGGTGAGGATCTAGGGAGGCTTTCCTCGGCGTTGTAAGGAAGCTTGGCTATTATAGGGCTCTCTCTTGCACGCTTATTGTGATTCTTTTCGGCAGCGGCCAATAGATTTGAAGCCTCACTTCTGCGTCGGTGCGGTGCTTAAGATCGAACGTCTACGGGATTCTGGTGGCGCCGAGGAGTATCAGCATTGCCAATAGGATCGGCTGATGAACGAGGTAAACGGGGAGCGAGTGTCTCCCCAGGAAAGCCAGCGGCCGGATCGCCGGTAGCGGTGAGGCCGGGTGGGTGGCTCGTTTTCTCCGCTCTCCGTACAGTACGTTGCCGGCGAACACGCCCAGGAGCACGACCCCGAACCAGGGGAAAATCGGCCAGTAATCGAGCATGAAAAAATCTGGCCTGATCCCCAACCACGCCAACCACGGATGATCGGCGCCGAAGGTGCGCAGGTACAGACTGAAGGCGATGCAGCCTATGCTCAAGGCGACGTTTAGGAGCCTAAGCTCCAGAAACGGGTACGCGAGGATGATGGAGATACCGATCAAGTGCAAGACGCCGAACACGATCATCTCCTTTGGCACGAAGATCCAGGTCACGAAGGTTATGAGCATACCGTATGAGAAAATCCGCAACCCCCGCCCGAAGTACTTCCAAAAAAGATCCCGCCTAGACGACCGGTGCGCGACGGCCCTCCGATAACTCAGCGTTAGCGAGAGGCCGGCCAGAAAGATGAAAGAGGTCCCGATCGCACGCCCGGTCTCTAGCACAAACCCGGACCTGAAGAACTCCACGCCGAAGAGGCCGAAGTAGGCCAGATCGTACGAAAAGTGATACAGGACCATCGCCACCACGGCGATCCCACGCAGCAAGTCTATCTCCCACAGCCTTCCTCGCATGACCGAATGTTAGCTCATAAGGAATGGGGGTGACCCCGGAGGGCGAATTATCTTACTGTTTTCGGCTAACTGACGGGCTTCCCGGTCCGCGCTTCGCGTAGCGAGCGAACGATGAAGCCGTCCATGCGCATGAAAGCGGGGATGTCCCGAATCGAGAAGCTCAGCTCGGCATGATCTAGCGCTGCGGTGACTGTCACTCGCCGCTTTGGCGCGATGCCCACGATGGAGTAGGACTCGGAGATGGGGAAATACTTATCCTGCGGCCCCGAGACGAGCTCTACTGGGGTGTCCAGCTGCCCTTCCCCCGCGAGCGGCGAGAGCTTGTCCAAATCCCCCCGCACCTCGTCCGGAAGCGCCTTGTAGAGCTCTTCGAAGCGTTCAGGGTCGCGGTTGGCTAGCAGCTCGACGACACTCCGAGCCTCCGGACCGAGGTCATCAAGCGGACGATCGCGAAACCGCGCGAGCGGGTTCGGGTCGAGCCGCCCGACTTCCTCCAGCTCCGAACGGAGCGTTTCTCGGTCCTCTCCGGGTGGAAGTGTGGCGACCAGTGAGCGGGCGACGACGTAGGAGAGGAAGGGGTCGGTCTCGTAAGGTAAAAAATCTTCGCCATCCCGGTAGTAGCCGGTGGTGGCGACGTTCAGGATGGTGCGGATGTCGGTGTATGGCGCTACGCCAGCCACGATCGAAAGGCGTCCCTCCAGGCTCGGATTCTCGGCGGCTAGCAGGGCGAGCGTTGCCCCGGTAGAGACCCCGACCAGGCCGACACGCCCGCCGCTTGCATCCGACCGCTCGGACACCGCCCGGGCCACCTCGAGAGTCTCGGATACGGTCTCCGGCGTGATCTCATCGCTCCTCAACCCCGGCAGATCGGGTATCACCACCAGATACCCGGCCCGGGCCAACCCCTCCGCCAGCCGTCGCACCTCCGGTAGCTCCCGCCCCTCTGGAACCGTGCCGTTCACGAAAAAGAGCGTAGGCCACGGTCCCTCACCCTTCGGCTTCACCACGAGCGCCGGGTTTCCCGCGACGACAGCGTCCTCTTCGAAGCGCGGCTCACCGGTCACACCTTCGACCACCGGCGTCAGGACC
Organism: Actinomycetota bacterium; assembly: GCA_030861585.1. Lineage (GTDB taxonomy): Bacteria > Actinomycetota > Rubrobacteria > Rubrobacterales > Rubrobacteraceae > Rubrobacter_F. The sequence continues at coordinate 2,341 of JALZFK010000184.1, forward strand.
GGCGTTTCGAGGATAGAGGAGAGCACTACAACCGCGCGGGCTTGCGCGTCGATCGAGGACCAGTAGACGGCGTTCAGCGCCACCATGACCGCAAGAAGAGGGGCTAGCAGCAGGAGACGCCGCAGGCGGAATATCTTAGCATCCCTGCTTGCCCGATGCGTAGACCGCAACGTTACCCCCACAGGTGCTCGACACCGTATCGATCCTTCGAAAGGCCCTACTGCGGCCAAGCTCACCGCTTGAGTATACAGCGCAAGTACCGCACACCTTACCGCGACATCTTTCCTTCGAGAAAGGGGAACTGCGCGAAGCATTGGTAGCTTCTTTGACCTTTCTCACAAAGACTCCTACTGCGTACACGGGGAAGTCGGCAGCGCGATCGGGCCCGCGTTGCTGGTTCACGTACTCGTTGACCTCTCTGAAGCCAGGTCGACGAGCACTGTTTGGCCCTTTAGCTCCTCTCGTCCGACTCGACTACGACCAGGAGCACGTGGCGGCTTCCCAGATCGCTTTCGCCGCTGTTAGATCCATCGCGCGAGTGTTCGGCAGGCATCTGGTGCCGCACGTCTTGGTCTACGAGATGACCAAGTTCAACTGGCCACCGAATGCTGCCAGATGCGTCGCCTACTGCGCTACTCCGAGGAGGACCTCGAGCTTGACCTCGAGGTCCTACGGCACGAGAAACCGCGTAGACGCAACGAGAGGCGTTCTTAATGGGCGGGCGTTCGACGAGGGTAGAATGCGCACTAAAGCCCTACGTGAGGCAGAGGAGAAAGGCATGTGTTCACCGTGGGTGATGGAGAAGGTCGAGCCAAGGTTAGCCGGCGCGGCTTCCTGGGGATGTTAGGCGCAGCGGTCGTGGGGGTCTCCTGCGGGTCCATCCAGAGCGGAGAGACTTCGATCTAAGAAGAGACCTCGAGCGCGACGGGCCTAGGCTTTCGGTGCAAGACCTGACTCACACGGTCTCGCCCGGGTTTCCGGTCTTCCCAGGATCCCCGCCTATGGAGGTGGCCCGAAGCTCCACGATCGAGGTCAACGGCTCCAACGCGCGGTCTCCGGTCGACTACCCGTGTAGTAGTCCCGTCTGTCAGGAGCGCCAAGCACGATCTATACTGGACGATAGTGGCGACCTCTTCAAAATTACGGTTGTTGGGGTTGCGAAGAACTCGTAAATAACATCGGAATTGTGCGTCGAAAGGAGAGAGCGGCGATTACCCTGTGGGCTAAGGCAGACAGATTCATTGCCGCGTGATTTATGGAACAGATCGATCTGGACTCCTTGAAGGAGAAGGAGGGGTTGAATAAGGACTTGGGCATAGAGTATGTGGAGATGGAGCCCGAGAGGGTGGTAATGAGGATGCCGATCGATGTCAGGCACCGACAACCATTGGGGTACTTGCATGGCGGGGCCAGCGTGGCCCTGGCCGAGTCCGCGGCTACCGTTGGGGCCTGGCTGAACTGTCCGCCGGGGAAGGTGGCTTTCGGTTCGGAGATTAACGCTAGCCACCTCAGGCCTAAGCGTTCGGGCACCCTCACCGCGGTTGGTACCCCGGTGCACAGGGGACGCAACTCCCAGGTTTGGGATGTCGAGATCCATGATGAAGACGGAAAGCCCGTGTGCGCCTCCCGCTGTACCTTGGCCGTGGTGGAGGCCGAGGCGTGACGAAAGTCAAAGGAGATTGGAATTCCGGTGAGGTATCCGTATGACGGTGTGGATCTAAGAAAGCACCCGGAGGCGTACCGCATCGGTCGCGGCGAGCAGGGCGTCTTCCACGCCGAACCCTATAAGAGCGAGCTTCTACCGCTTTGGAGCTTCAAGGACGTCGAGGCGGCGAAGAAGTCGTCCGACGCCATCTACCAGCGCTTCCTCGGCTACAAATCGAAGGCGATTTCGTCGGGATGGATGTGGCCAGGAAATACCTACAAATGGGCTACATCCGGTCGCGGCGTTACGCGAAGTACAAGGGCGGAAACAAGGGCAAGCTGCTTGCGGAGCCCGATCCCGTCAAGAACCAGGCGGCGAAGATCTTCTACGAGAAGTGGCGCCAAGCCGCCGAAGACGAGGAGTACATGAAATCGAAGGAAGGACACCGCAACCGGTAGAGCCGCACGACGTAGGTGTGGGCGAGACGTAAATAAGGTGATGAGGCTATTATCTACGAGGGGTCCGATTCGGCAGCGGTGCTCAGCCTCTTCCTATCGGAAAGAGCCAGACCTACGACGAATAGAAGAGCGTGTTCTCTCGGGGCGCAGTTACCTACGTCGCATTGATGCTGTACCGACCGAGTGACGTGGCTCATCGGCCTCTGGGCTACGAACCGCGCCCATGTGCCAGCGAAGCTAAACAAGAAGCTCGTATTCTAGTAGTATCTTGGTATGGAAGAGCGCGATCTTCTGCTGCTCGAGAGCGCCATAACCGCTATAGACGAAGCTTCATCCGCGGTCGTCGCCGAGGTCGAACGCGACCGGCTCGGCGAAGCTTCTCTGGCACGCCTCTCAGCGGTCGAGGCCGAGCTCAAGCGTAGCCGTCTCGCGCTGGAGAAGATAATCCAGGAAGAAACGCATCAAAGCTAGTCAGCTCGTCAGCCGGTCAGTTGATCAGCAGAGAACAGGTGACAGAACCGCTGTACGTGGATGGGCCCGCGATGAGTCTCGCGCTGCCGCGGTGCGAAGCAAGCGGAGGTTATAGAGGTCGAAAGTTGACAAGCTGAAGTGCTGATCACCTGCCAAGCTCAAGCTGCGCACTCCCTGGTATCGACAGGGTTGTGGCGCTGGCTGGCGAGGTCTACGTGCTGCCGGACGAGGGAGGAGGGGACGCTATAGCCGGCGTTCTCGGAGTCGGCGCGGCTGGCGAAGATTGTGGCGACGACGGCGCCATCAGCGTTCAGGGCTGGTCCCCCGGAGTTTCCGGGCCTGACGAAGCCCCTGAAGCTGGTCACGGTGCGCTCCACGGGGCCGCGGTTGTAGGCGTCGCTGGAGATCACGCGCATGGTGTCACCCACACGCCCGGCGCTGATGTCGAACGGCCCGTTCTCCGGGAAACCCACGATGGCTACGGGTTCGTTGTTTTCAGGCTCGACGAAGGGTAGGGGTGGCAGGCGCAGGTCCCCGACCCGTAACACCGCGATGTCGTTCTTTTCGTCGAAGACGACCACCCTGGCCGGCAGCGGTACGCCCGTGCCGCCGGGCTGGACCTGAGTCGTGATCTCTCCAGCTACGACGTGGGCGTTGGTGACGACGAGGTCGGGGGCGGCCACCCAGCCGGTGCCCTCGATCCCCAATCCGCAGGCGACGCCGGTGACACGCACGACGCGCGAGGTGGCCGCGAGCACCTCCGGGTCCCTGGCGATCTCCGTCGTTGGTTCCGCCACATCGACCTCGGGACCTTGGAAGCGAGGGAGGGGATCCAACCTGGAGACCGCCTGCGTGAGAAGCCGCGAGGGCATACCCTCGTTCAGGATCTGGAGCACCGCGGATTCCTGAATGGCCGGTTGCAAGGGCGCGAGGGGCGGGACCCCGAGCGCGAAGGTCGCGGCCACCCAGACGAGGGTCAGGGAGAGCGTGGCGCCTAGGATGCCGCCGCCGGCATGGTCCAGTGCTTCGGAGGTGGGGTTGGTGATCTTGCCGCGCAAAAAGCCGCCAAGCGAGCGAGCCAGAACCTCCCCGAGTACGGCGAACGCCATGACGTTGGCCAGCGTGATCATCGACCCGAAGATCAGATCACCGCCGTTGCCCAACAGCGTCGAGGTGAGCCTCGATCCCAGGGCTGCTCCCAAAATCGCCCCCGCGAGCGAGAGGGCGCCTGCGAGAAACCCAGTGTGCGCCCCGCGCCAGACGAAGAAAAGGACGAAAAGGATTATGAGAAAGTCTAGCGCGTTCACGCGGGGGATTTTATCGTGGACGCGGCTTTTTACCGGTCCGTTTGTATAATCCCCTCACGAACACGAAGAGGAGAAAAAGCATTGAGGGCCAAGGAATTCATACCGGGCGTAGAGAGGGTCCTAAAGAAAAGGGGCGAGCCCGCCTACCGGCTCAAGCAGGCCTATGGCGCCCTCTGCGGCGGCTTGGCGCGGGACTGGGAAGAAGCCACCGCGCTCCCCAAGGGTTTGCGGGTCGCGCTCTCGGCAGAGGCCCCGGCTGCCGTCCTCGAGCTCACCCGCACCTCCCAGGCGACCGACGGGACGCGCAAGTACCTCTTCAAGACGCACGACGGCCACCTCATAGAGACCGTCATGATCCCCGAGCGAAGCAGGCGAACGGTGTGCATTTCGACCCAGGTCGGTTGTCCCATGGGCTGTACTTTTTGCGCCACGGGCCTTCTTGGCATCAAACGTAATCTGAAGGCTCGCGAGATCGCCGAGCAGGTCTTCGCCGCCGCCCGCGATATCGCCCCGGAGCGCGTCACCAACGTGGTCGTTATGGGAATGGGCGAGCCGTTTCTGAACTACAAAGAGGTCTTGCTCGCGCTCAAGGTACTCAACGACAAAGACGGGTTCAACCTAGCCGCGCGGTCCATCGCGGTCTCGACCAGTGGATTGGTGGACAAGATTCGACGCTTCGCCGACGAGCCGGAGCAGTTTCACCTGGCGATTTCGCTGCACACGCCGTTCGAGGACGAGCGCAAGGAGATCATGCCCGTCGCCTCCCGTCACTCGATCCCCGAGCTGATGAGCGCTGCCCGCTACTACGTCGAGCGGACCCACCGCAAGCTCTTTTTCGAGTACACCCTCCTCGCCGGGGTGAACGACGACAAGCGCCACGTTGAAACCCTCGCCGAGCTCCTCGACCA
>JALZFK010000321.1 GCA_030861585.1 Actinomycetota bacterium
CATGAGCATCATGGGCGGCTTTACGGCATTCCCGGTACAGGGAGTCCTGGCGGCTTTGGGGATCGTGCTCGGGGCGATGTACTTGCTCTACATGCTACAGCGCACGATTTTCGGTCCCATAAAGCTACCTGCCCTCGAGACGGCCGAGGACGCGGAGCCTATCGAGATGGCGGCGATTGTGCCGCTCGCCGCCCTGCTGGTGGTTCTTGGCGTCTTCCCGAGCCTCTTGATAAACGTTCAGCAGCCGACGGTCGAGATCGTTCTATCCGCGATAGGGGGTAGCTAGTGGTCGCGGCACAAACCTTGGTCGGGTTGAGTCCCGAGATCGTGGCATTTCTGTTCTCGGTGCTGGTGCTCATGGTCGGGGTCTTCAGGCCTGGCTCCCCCGGGTTCACGGCCGGTCTAGCGGCCGCGGGCTCTCTTGCTGCCTTCGCCGTTATGGCGGTGCTCCTCGCCCTCAGGTTCGAGGGAAGCTTCTTTGGCGACGGCTACGTGGTGGACGACTTCGCCCTGTACTTCAAGCTGATCGTTGCTCTGTCGACGTTCTTCGCGGTCCTGGCCGCGGCCCGTTGGTCGGGCGGGACCGGCGATGCCCCGGAATACCTGAACCTGCTTCTCACCGTCGCCTTAGGCTCGATGCTCCTCGTCTCGATGCGGGACCTTTTCGGCGTCTTCGTCACGATAGAGCTTGCGACTATCCCCTCCTATGCTCTAGTGGCCTTCGATAGGAGTCGCCGCGAGAGCGCCGAGGGTGGGATGAAGTACCTCTTGACAGGCATGATCGCGTCCTCGGTCTTACTCTACGGCATCGTTCTCGTCTACGGTCTCGCAGGGTCCGCGGATCTCTCTGAGGTGGTGCGTGTCTTTGGCGGACAGCTCTCGCCGGTGGCCCTCTTGGGCCTCGTCTTGCTCGTTTCGGGTGTCGCCTTTAAGGTCTCTGCGGCCCCGTTCCACTTCTGGACCCCGGACGCCTACGAGGGCGCCCCCACGAGCGCCGCGGCCTTTCTCTCCGTGGCTCCAAAGGCGGCGTTCTTCGCGAGCCTGTTGCGCATCCTTCTAGAAGGCATGCCGGGGGCCACCCCGACTTGGGCGGCCGTGATGGCGGTCCTCGCTATCGTAACGATGTTCGTCGGCAACCTCTTCGCTCTGAGGCAGCGCAACGTGCGCAGGATGCTGGCGTACAGCTCGGTGGCGCATTCTGGGTATATTCTGGCGGCGTTCGTGGCCCTTCAGGGAGCGGGAGCGCAGAGAGCCGTGCAGGCCGTCCTGATCTACTCGGCCGCCTACGCGGTTATGAACCTGGGAGCCTTCTTCGTTATAGACCTCGTCGGCGAGGACAGCAAGAGCTATAACGGCCTGTTCTGGACGAGGCCCGGCGTGGCTTTGAGCATGGCCCTCTTCATGGCCGCGCTCGTCGGCATCCCGCCCCTCTCCGGTTTTTGGGGGAAGGCCTGGATCATCCTCGCCGGCGCCCAAACCGGCTCGACCGCAGCCATCCTCGCCGTCGCGGCACTCGTCGTAAATAGCGTCATCTCCGTCCCGTACTACTTCGGCATATTACGCAATATGTTCTTCGAGGAAGCGGTGACGGGCGCTGAGGAGCCCAAAGGCACGGGGGTCATCAAGTTCTCCGTCTACGCCCTGGCCATAGCCACGACCCTCTTCGGTTTCTTTGTCGGCCCGCTCGCAGCCCTGGCGCGGACCTCTGGCTTGCTGTAAGTCTCCTATAGGTTGAACCGGGCGTGATCCTCGCTAAACTCCGAATGCATCTCCTTGGCACCGCTCGGAACGCGAAGAAGTAGAAATATGAAGAAGTGTGAAGAGATTTTCGCGCGGCTCCCGGTACCCTAGCCTGAAATCTGGAACTGGTGTAAGCTGCCCGCTGCTATGAAAGCTGTTGTTCTAGTTGGGGGCCAGGGGAGTCGGCTGCGGCCGATTACCTTCGACGTGCCCAAAGCGATGGTTCCCTTACGGAATCGACCCTTCATGGGGTACATGATCGACTTTTTGAGGGCTGGGGAGCTCGACGGCGCGGTACTCTCTTTGGGTTATTTGCCGGATCCCATCAAGCGATACTTCGACGAGCGGGATCTCAACGGCTTCTCGATAGACTACGCGGTCGAGGATCATGCTCTGGGGACGGCGGGCGGAATTAAGAACACCGAGGGATACCTCGATGGGGAGTCAATGGTGGTCGTAAACGGGGACGTTCTCTCGGGGATGGATCTACGGGTGGCGATCGCAAAGCACAAAGAGTCGGATGCGTTGGCGACGATAGTGTTGATCAGCGTCGAGGATCCGACGGCTTACGGGCTCGTCGAGGTGGACCACGACATGCTAGTGCACCGCTTTATCGAGAAGCCGGCTGCCGATGAGGTAACGACAAGCCTGGTGAACGCCGGGATCTACGTGCTCGAGCCGGAGGTCTTGGATATGATCCCGACAGACCAAGAGGTGTCCATCGAGCGTGAGGTCTTCCCGCAGCTTCAGGCCGAGGGGCGCCTGCGCGCGTACGTCTCGAGCTCCTACTGGAGGGACATAGGCACACCGAAGAGTTACCTCGCCGCCTCCCACGACGTCCTCTCCGGCGCCCTCGGCGCTGGCGAAGACTTCGATTACCTCCAGGTTGACCCCTCGGTAGCCATGGGCAAGGGTGTAAAGGTTCTGCCACCGGTCTCGGTGGCCGCCGAATGCGTCCTCGAGGACAAGTCCACGATCGGGGGCCGATCCTCGCTCGGACCCGGCTGTAAGATCGGGGAAGGGGCGCTGGTCGAGGGGAGCGTACTTCTCGACGGGGCGGAGATTGAACCCGGCGCGGTGGTACGGGGCTCGATAATAGGCCCGCACGCTCGCGTGGGCGAGGATGCCATCGTCCGCGGGCTCTCGGTCCTGGGCGCGGGCTGCGTGATTGGCGAAGGGAACGTCCTGGACCAGGGCATTAGGATAAACCCGGGTGTAGTCCTGCCCCCCCGAAGTATGAGCTTTTCTTAGCGCTCAACGTAACCTAGGGGCGGGTTTCAGACCCATCTCCTGCATTGATCTATCGACGCAGCTTTGTATAAGCCCTACGTCGACGTTCTCGCGGACCTTTTCTACCCGCATGCGTGGGTCTCAAAGAACAAAAAATTCCGGTGATTTTAAGGCCCTCCGTGGTGGGGATCACCTGGAGCTGGAGCATTCGGTAGATTCCGTTACGATCCTCTCCCGAAAGATCGTCGAGTGCTTCGGGGACGGAATCGGCTAAGGAGGTCTAACGCACCCATAGTACCTCCTCAAAATTGGGTGAAGCCAGAGCCTGCTACTGTATAGCAAGAACCTTAACTTGAGTAACGTCCGAAAACGTATAGGCGAAGTTCCGACAACTCATCTCGCAGCCAGCGGGGCGAGTATCTCATTAGGGCTAACCGCTAGACCAGCGCCAGTCGATCTCCGGCTCCTGGGCCAGCCTAGCAGAGAACCGAAACGCAGGCGTGCGTTGCATTTGAAAACTATTAAGGTAGGGTGGCACACTAAGGGGTCTGCGTCTATAAAGTGACGGCTCAGGACAGGTCGCCTATCGAGAGCTAGCTTGCGGGTGCTCGCCGGGAAACGCTGCACGTTCCGGGCCGCGGGAGGACCGCCGTCTGGGGCGCGGTACCGAGACTCGGGAGGGTTGGATCGGCGGGACGAACGCCGAAGAAGAGGGGAGGAGCCGATAACGGCCAACGATGCACTCGTCGAGGAGATCAACGAGGCGTATCGCCGGCTGAACGCAGCAACGGAAGCCTTGGCGAGCGCCGACTGTGCGCTAGCCGAGCACGTCCGCAGGATCCGCCTAGACAACGCCGAAGCGATCTTGGAGGCGAAGAACGAGAGGACTGCGAGCCTCTACCTCGATGGCCTGCTCGATACCGACGAGCACCGCCGCTTGGAGGCCGACCGGACGAGGGTGGAGCTCGACCACCAGCACGCCAGGCGCGAGGTGGAGCGGCTGCACCTGACCATTCGGCTGATGGGCGCGACCGAGGGGAGGTGGGAATGAGCGAAGAGAAGCCAACGGGAAGCCCGGCGCCCTTGCTTAAGGAACCGGAGGCTTACGCCTATACCGACGGGGCATCCAATGGCTACCGCGGCCCCGGAGGCTACGGGGCCGTTTTGACGTGGAACGGCAAGACCGAGGAGATAAGCGGCGGCGAGCATAACACCACGAACCAACGCATGGAAGTAACCGCCGCGTGCATTGCCTTGGAAACCATAGACGAGGGGCACATCGTCATCGTCTACTCCGATTCGTCCTACCTGGTTAACTGCATGAGGAGGGGCTGGTACAAGAAGTGGCTAGAGAACGGCTGGCTCAACAACCTCGAAGAGCCGGTGGCGAACAGGGACTTATGGGAGAGGCTCCTGGAAGCGACCAAGCGCCACCAGGAGGTGCGCTGGAGGAAGGTCAAGGGGCACTCCAAGACCAGAGGCCCGCACAAAACCGGAAACGACCGGGCCGACGAACTCGCTGTGGCCGCGAAGAAGAAGGCCGACGGCGACCGAAGAAGCGGTTGGCCCCCTCGCTCCAAAGGAGTAGGAGGTCCCGAGACTTGCTAGGGAAGCAGCGCGACGACGAAAGAGACCGAGCCTTTAGGCGTTGGGAGGTGGCACGGCGAGTGGGTCGTAGGAAGTGCTAACGTGGCTGGTGTATGCTATTGCAGCGGTCGTGATGCTCGCAGTAAGCGCGGCCGCGATCCTAGCCGGGCTCGCGCTGCGGTTCGTGGCGGAGTTTTTGCTGGAGCTCGTTGATGGCCGTGAAGAGGGCGTCTCCCAGGAAGGTAGGGAAAGTTGAGGCTCATAGACGGAGACAAGCCAGGCAAGGGCGACCCGGTGTGGCTAAAGAGGACGGGGGAGGCGGGGTGCATCGTCCACGTCTTCAGCGTCTACCCCTTCAAGGGCGACGTCGTGGTGCTGGTGGGGGAGCGCAGGGAGCTTTACTCCGTTGACGAGGTGGACAAGGTGGAGACTTACGCGGAGCCCTCGCGCCTGACGCTTACGAACATCCCCGCGAGTGGCTTGACACCCCCTTCCTCACACTTAGTTTAGAAGCCGAGAGAAAGAAGTAGCCGCGCCTCTGCGTGGCCTATGCTACTCGTTCCCTTTAAGCTAACGTCAACGCAACCTTATCCCCTTCCAGCAACGCCCGAAAGTGTAGCTCCCTCTTAGTATTTTCGGACCCATCCGCAGCGTTGCGTCGCCTGTTCGCGGCAGGCGAGCGACGTTTTGTGTAGGGTGTGCTTCGAGGCTTTACCCTTCGTGGATCAACCCTTCTGCGGGAGGTGCGGGGCGCCCAGCGGCATTAAGTTTACGGATGCAGCGAGCGCTCGAGCCGGGACTTCGGGTTCGACGGCGCACGAGCACCCTGACGCTACGAGGGGGTCGGTACGGAGCTCGTGTACGCCCTCAAGTACAAGGGGTACCCGCGCGTGGTGGAGAAGGTAATGGCCCCGCTCATGGCGAACCTCCTCGGCGGCGGACGGTTCCACCTCGTGGTGCCCGTGCCGTGGCACCATGCGCGGCTCGAAGAGGGGGTTCAACCAGGCGGAGCTGATAGCCCGTAGGGTAGCGGAGAGGATAAACGCGCTCGTTTTGGATAAACTAAAGGTCGTGCGCAGGACCAGGGACCAGGTGGAGCTCTCAACCGAGCAGCGTCGGACGAACGTGCTCGGTGCCTACACGGCACGGGGGCCCGTGGCGGGCAAGATCCTCCTCGTTGACGACGTCTTCACGACTGGAGGCACCTTGAGCGAGTGTGCCGAAGCCTTGAGGAAAGTGGACACCAAGGAGGTCCAAGCCCTGACCTGTGCAGGACGTGTTAGCTGTCGGCTATCAGCGCTCAGCAACCCGCAAAGAACAAAAGCTGACCGTTGATAGCCAAAGGCTGATAGCTGCCGACCGAAGGGAGGCGCCAGATGCAGGTAGCGGTCAAGGGGCGGAACATCCCGATGACGGAGGCCCTGGAGCAGTACGCGATGAGGAAGGTCGAGCGTATCCGCAAGTTCTTCGACGACGGGCGTAGCGACGCCCGAGCGGAGGTGGAGCTGATCCACGAACGCAACCCCTCGATCTCCGAGCCCGAGGTCGCCGAGACGACCCTCTTCATCAACGGCACGGTATTAAAGGCCAGGGAAGCCTCGGTGGACATGTATGCCTCCATAGACCGTATGTCAGACAAGCTTGAACGGCAGGTCCGGCGCTACCGGGGGCGCCAGCTCGACCGCTGGCAGGGTCAGAAAAAGCGGCATGCCGCGGCCGAGGCCCGCTCGGCAGTTCCCCAACCCATCGTTGTGGAGGACGAAGAGGAGGCGTTGGGAGCGCGCATAGTGCGGACCAAGCAGTTCCAGATGAAGCCGATGAGCCCGGAGGAGGCGACGCTCCAGATGGAACTCCTCGACCACGCCTTTTTCGTCTTCACCAACGCGGATACAGGCGAGATAAATGTGGTATACCGGCGTCGTGACGGCAATTACGGGCTGATAGAGCCTGCTTAAGGTAAGCGGACGGGCGTTTGGCCGCGTGCCATATCGTACGCCCGAGCGAGGAAAGAAGCTTTGAACAACTTATTGTCGAGAATCTTGCGTATGGGCGAGGGGCGGAAGGTCAAGGCGCTCCAGAAGGCTGTCGAGGCCGTGACGGCCCTGGAGCCCGAGGTAGAGAAGCTTTCCGACGCAGAGCTGCGCGCGAAGACCGAGGAGTTCCGGGAGAGGCTCGACGAGGGAGAGACCCTCGACGACATCTTGCCCGAAGCCTTCGCGGTCGTGCGGGAAGCGTCCAAGCGCACCTTAGGCATGCGCCCCTTCGACGTGCAGGTGATGGGTGGTATCGTCTTGCATGAGGGTAAGATCGCCGAGATGAAGACCGGCGAAGGCAAGACCCTCGCCGCGACCATGCCGGTTTATCTGAACGCCCTCTCCGGCAAGGGCGTCCATGTTGTTACCGTCAACGACTACCTGGCACGGCGCGACGCGCAGTGGATGGGTGCAATCTACGAGTTCTTGGGTCTTACGGTCGGCCTGATACAAGACCACCACGGCTTCGAGGAGCGCAAGCCGGCTTACGAGGCGGACGTTACTTACGGCACCAATGCCCAGTTCGGGTTCGATTATCTGCGCGACAACATCGCCACCCGGGTCGAACACCTTGTCCAGAAGGAGCTCAATTACGCCATAGTTGACGAGGTCGACTCCATCCTCATCGACGAGGCGAGGACGCCCCTCATAATCTCCGGCATGCCAGAGAGCGCCGCCGATACCTACTACCGCTTCGCGTCGATCATGCCGCGCCTCAAAGCGGGCGAGGACTACGAGGTAGACGAAAAGAAACGTCAGGTCGCCCCGACCGAGTCGGGCGTCGAGAAGGTCGAGAAGTTTCTAGGGGTAGAGAACCTCTACGACAACGTGAACACGAACCTCGTCAACCACCTGAACCAGGCGCTGAGAGCTCACACTCTGTTCCGCAAGGACGTCGAGTATATCGTCCGGGACGGCAACGTCTACATCGTGGACGAGTTCACAGGGCGCGTGTTGGAGAGTCGGCGGTACTCCGAAGGGCTCCATCAGGCAATAGAGGCCAAGGAGGGGGTGGAGATTCGGGAGGAGAACCAGACGGTCGCTACCATCACGATCCAGAACTACTTCAGGCAGTACGACAAGCTCGCGGGCATGACCGGTACCGCCGCCACCGAGGCCGACGAGTTCATGCACATCTACGAGATGGGGGTCGTCTCGATCCCGACGCACATGCCTATGATCCGGGACGACAAGGACGACCTGGTCTACAAGAGTCAGAAGGCCAAGTACGGTGCCGTAGTCGATGACATAGTCGAGCGGCACCGGGAGGGCCAGCCGATTCTCGTCGGAACGGTCTCGGTCGAGGTCTCAGAGCACCTTTCGGGCCTTCTCAAGCGGAAGGGGATCAAGCACGAGGTTCTGAACGCCAAGCAGCACGAGCGGGAGGCGGAGATCGTCGCCCTCGCCGGCGAGAGGGGCTCGGTCACTATCGCGACGAACATGGCCGGGCGCGGCACGGACATCAAGCTCGGTGAAGTAGTGCCGGACCTCGGCGGGCTCTACGTCCTGGGGACCGAGCGGCACGAATCTCGCCGGATAGACAACCAGCTCCGCGGGCGCTCCGGACGCCAGGGGGACCCGGGCGAATCGAGGTTTTATCTCTCGTTCGAAGACGATCTCTTGAGGCGCTTCGGCGGGCAGAGGATGCAAAGCGTGATCGAGAGGATCGGCCTGGAGGAGGACGTGCCTATAGAGGCGGGCATGGTCTCCGGCTCCGTGAGGCGTGCCCAGGAGCAAGTCGAGAGCCAGAACTTCCAGATCAGGAAGAGGATACTCGAGTACGACGACGTTCTCAACAAGCAGCGCGAGGTGATCTACGCCATGAGGCGCGATATCCTCATGGGTGGGGAAGTTGACACGTGGGAGTACGTTGAGGAGGTACTCTCGGAAGTGGTCGGCCAGTACGTCTCTGAGAATATCTACCCCGAGAACTGGGACATGGAGGCCCTCTCCGCCGAGGTCAACCGTTTCTACCCCAGCACGATCGACTTCCTCAGCCTCGACGTAGAGAACCTTTCTAGCGAGAGGATCCTGGAGATGGTCCTCGAGGATGCCAAAGAGCGTCTGGAGGAGCGCAAGGCCGAGTGGGAGGAGCGGACGGCGGAGCTCCAAAAGCGTGGTTTGATCCGGACCGACGGCGTCGACTCGTTCGAAGAGGCCGAACGAAGGACGCTGCTCTCGATCGTGGATTCCCGTTGGCGGGAGCACCTCTACGATATGGAGAGCCTGCGCGAGGGCATCGGCTGGCGGGGCTTGAGCCAGAGGGATCCCTTGGTCGAGTACAAGCGCGAGGGCTTCGATATGTTCGGGGAGATGGATCGGGGCCTCAAAGAGGACTACGTCACCTACATCTATCGTATAGAGAACGTCAAGCTGCGCGAGGAGCCGGAGGTCCAGCAGCTTTCTTACAGCGGCGGCAGCGAAGAGCCCAACCCACAACCCAAGAGCCCACGCAAGGCCGAGCATAAGATCGGCCGCAACGATCCATGCCCCTGCGGCTCGGGCAAGAAATACAAGAAGTGCCACGGTCGAGCTGACGTAGGCGGACCTACCGGGGCCGGTCGGGGGACCGTGATAGGCGGCTAGTTGTTGGAGCTCGGCGAAAAAGCTACGCAGCTCGAAGGGCGCCTCTCGGAGCTCGAGGATTTCTTCGACGTGGAGGCCCTGCGGAGGCGGGCCGTGGGCCTTAGCGAACAGATGAGCCGCCCCGGTTTCTGGGATGAGCCCGAGGAAGCTCGTAGGGTCTCCTCCGAGTCCGCGCGTATTCAGCGCCGGCTGAGCTTCTTGGGCGACCTCAGGGCGCGGCTGATGGATGCCGAGGAGCTTCTGGAGCTTTCGGAGGGGGACAAAGAGCTCATCGGCGAGGTCGCGGAGGAGCTCGCGCGCGTGGAGACGGCGTTGGAGGAGCAGGAGGTGGCGCGGCTCTTCACCGGGGAGTACGATGAGGGAGCGGCGATTTTGACCATAAACTCCGGCGCTGGTGGAGTCGATTCGCAGGATTGGGCCGAAATGCTGGCCCGGATGTACCGCAGTTGGGCCGAACGCCGGGGGTATAGTCTCGAAACCATCGAGTACACATTAGGCGAGGAGGCCGGCATCAAGAGCGCCACCTACAGCATCTCGGGCGAGTACGCCTTCGGGCTCCTCTCGGCCGAACGCGGGGTTCACCGGCTCGTTCGCATAAGCCCGTTCGACGCGAGCTCAAGAAGGCACACAAGCTTCGCCTCGGTCGCGGTTGCCCCGGTCGTGGACGATGCGGTCGAGGTCGAGATAGACGAGAAGGATCTCAAGATCGACACGTACCGGGCCTCGGGGGCAGGGGGGCAGCACGTCAACAAGACCGATTCAGCGGTCAGGATTACACACCTACCGACCGGCACCGTGGTGCAGTGCCAGAACGAGCGGAGCCAGCACCAGAACCGCGAGGTGGCGATGCGGGTCTTGAAGGCGCGGCTTTTCGAGCTCGAGCGGGAGAAGCGAGAGAAGGAACTCGCCGCTTTAGAGGGCGAGCGCTCGGACATCGAGTGGGGGAGCCAGATTCGCTCCTACGTCCTCCACCCGTATAAGATGGTCAAGGATCACCGCACAGGCGAGCAGACCGCCGACGTGGACAAGGTCCTCGACGGCGACCTAGACGCCCTGATCTACGCCTATCTCAAAAACCGGGCCGCTGTTTAAGGCCCTGCTTGCGCTCTTAGTCGTTGTGTTGCTCCTGGGCACCATCCTGCTCGTCGACGCCTACGCATTACTCCCACTACTCCTGGAGAACCTGATCGCCCGAGACCTGCAAGGCCAACTCGGCCTTACCGAGAAACTCGAGGTAACTCTGGAGGGCAGGCTACCAAACGCGTTCGCCGGAAGGATTCCAAGGAGGACGGGCAACCCTCGAGACCCCGAGCTTGGGCAGCGCACGGTCCGAAGGGGTAACCGTGAATCTGGACCCCTTCGACCTCCACGTGCCCGGGAGCGTGACGAGCGGGCGAATCGAAAGCGAGGAACCCTTCTCCGGTAACCTCAGAGCGGAGCTGCCCGAGGAGGAAGTTGCCAAAATGGCCGCCTCTTCCGGTACCACGACGGCGCCTGTGAGGGCCGTTGAGCTCGAGGAGGGGTGGATGAGCGTCGACTCCGAAGTTTGGCTTCGAAGCGCGTGTACCGGTGAGATGGAAGGAAGCCTCGTCTTGCGAAACGGCGCGCTGGTCTTCCATCCGGAGCCGGTCGAAGCACTCGGTAGGCCGGTCCCGAAGCGGTTGAGACAGGGCCTGCTCCGGGGAGTAGAATTTTCGTACCCCATAGAGTAGCCGCCATTCGGGTTAACCTTCTCCGATGTTGAGGACCATAGAGATCGTCTCATCCTCTCCGGCGAGGTAGATGATCTGCCCGTCGAGTAACAGGCTTGCGAAAACCGGTTGATAGCCCTCGTCCCCTTTGGTATCTTTTGCGACGGTCGGCGGAGCTCTCGGAGGGGGAGCGTCGCTTGGCTTAGGTGTTGTCGGGAACCCTCGTAGTAAAAGCCCGCTAACGGACGAGACGCAGCGTCGAGTTTCCGCAGCGAGTGCGGGCAGCCCCTTCGGCCCGCCTGAGCCGTATCTGGAGAATCCATTGATCTACTTCGACAATGTCACCAAGGTCTACGAGAACGACACTGTAGCTTTAGAGGGCGTAAACCTCGCGATAGAAGCCGGGGAGTTCGTCTTCCTCGTCGGGGCTAGTGGCTCCGGCAAGTCCACGATGGTGCGTCTGATCCTCAAGGAGTTGGAGCCTTCGGGCGGATCGGTCACCGTCAACGGCGTGAAGCTCTCGACCCTCCCGCGCAAGTACGTGCCCACGCTTCGCCGGACGATAGGGTGCGTCTTTCAGGATTTCAAGCTGCTACCCAACAAGACTGCTGCCGAGAACGTCGCGTACGCTATGGAAGTCACCGGGCAAAAGCGGCGGGCGATCCGCACGAAGGTGCCTCAGATCCTGGACCTCGTGGGCCTGAGCGGTAAGACGGACAAGTACCCGGGCCAGCTCTCGGGGGGCGAGCAGCAGCGGGTCTCTATCGCCCGTGCCTTCGTTTCCCAACCGCCTATACTCATCGCCGACGAGCCGACCGGGAACCTGGACCCTGACACGAGCGTGGGCATCATGCAGCTTTTGCACAGGATCAACCGCATCGGCACCACGGTGCTTGTCGCGACGCACGATAAGGAGATGGTGGACGTGATGCGCAAAAGGGTGGTGGCTTTAGAGAACGGGCGACTTGTGCGCGACAAGGTGAGGGGGGTTTACGCCGATGAGATCTAATTGGCGGTTCTTCCTGGGCGAAGCGTTCAAGAACCTGCGCTTGAACCTGCTTATGAGCGCGACGGCGATGACTACGACGGCGGTGTGCGTCTTGGTCCTGGGGGTAGGCATACTCGTCAGCGCCCACGTCGAGGGGATCATCCGCCAAGTAGGGCAGGACGTAGCGATCACCGCCTTCTTCCCGGACAACGTTTCTCAGGAACAGATAGACCAGGCCCGCCGCTCCGTGGAGGCCTACCCCGAGGTCAGCGAGGTCACCTACGTCTCCAAAGAAGAGGCACTCTCTCGGTTCAAGGAGATGATGGCCGACCAACCGGAGATCTTCGAAGGCATCAACAGCGACGTTCTGCCCGCCTCCCTCGAGATACAACTCAACGATTCGCGCGACTCGAACACTGTCGCCGGCAAACTCAGGGCCGAGGGCCTTACAGAGCTCAGCTACCCGCAGCAGGTCATAGACCGGCTGAACCAGGTCACCGGCTACATCGTCTGGGCTTTGAGGGGGGCGACGGCCTTGTTCTTCGTGGCGAGCACCTTGCTTATCTTCAACACCATACGGCTCTCGATCTTCGCCCGGCGCAAGGAGATAGAGGTGATGAAGCTCGTCGGCGCCTCGGACGGGTTCGTCAGGACGCCGTTCGTCCTCGAGGGGTTGGCGCAGGGCTTGGCCGGGGCGGTCCTCGCCGCCTTCCTACTGGTGTGGATCAACGCGCTATTCGTGGGCTGGGCCCAGGAAACCCTCCCCTTCATCCCTGTCTCCCCCGGTGCGGTGAACGCTTTGTTCGTGCTGCTGGTCCTGATCGCCGTCGGCGTGATCGTCGGTATCCTCGGCAGCGTCCTCTCGGTGAGGCGCTTCTTGAAGGTGTAGGGGTGTAGGGGAGGGTTTCAAACCCGCCTCTGCGTTACCCCGTGATAGACTCAGCGCGTGCTTGACCCGGAAACCCGATCCCTTCTTTCGCCGTGATTCTACCGGCCCAGCTGGTGCGCCGGGGGAAGTACTCAGTCGCGGATCCCTTGTTCGTCGAGGAGCGGCGACCCATCCTGGTCGCCCGCAAGCTCAGGCGCGGTGCCGAGGCCGGGGATATAGTACTCGTCCGCGCCCGGGAGAAGGGGCGCTCTTTGCGCGGTGAGGTGACGAAGGTCCTCGGTTCCCCCGACGACCCGCGCAACGTTTATGAAGCACTCTTCGCCTCAATAGGTACCTCGCGCGGTTTCTCCCCAAAGGTCGAGGAAGAATCCGTTGTGGCCGCGCGTAAGGAGCTTGGCGAGCGCGAAGACCTTCGTGACCTATGCGCCGTCACCATCGATGGCGTGGACGCCAAGGACTTCGACGACGCGATCTCTATAGAACGCACGAACGATGGCTACCACCTCTGGGTCCATATCGCGGACGTCACCCACTACGTGCGGCCCGAGAGCTCCTTAGACAAGGAAGCCTTGCGGCGTGGCAACTCCGTCTATTTGCCCGGGACCGTCGCCCCAATGCTCCCCGCTGTACTCTCCGAAGACGTATGTTCTTTGAGGCCGGGCGAGGAGAAGGCGACGGTCACGGTGGAGATGAAGGTGGCGTTGTCCGGGGAGGTGAAGAGCAGCCGGGCCTACCGTAGCCTCAGCATGAGCGATGCCCGTCTAACTTATGAGGGGGTCGACGCCTTTTTGCGCGGTGAGGGGAAGATTCAGCAACCCGAGCTGGTGCGGGCGGCGTACGAGCTGTCGCGTAGGCTGAAGACGCGCGCCGCGGTGCGGGGAAAGCTGGAGCTCGGGGGACGAGAGCCGGAGTACGAGGTGGACGAGCGGGGAGTGCCAATATCGGCGACGGTGCGCCGTTCGACGCCCGCCCGCGAGCTTATCGAGGAGCTGATGATCCTCGCGAACGAAGAAGTGGCGAGGATGCTGCGCGGGAAGGATGGTGGAGTGTATCGGGTGCACGAAGAGCCCGACGCGGAGGCGATGGAGATTTTGGGGGAGCGGCTCGGCGCCGTGGGGTTGCGGATCGAGCCGACACCGGAGAACCTCGGCCTCGTAGCTCAGAAGGCCAAATCGCACGCGATCAACTACCTGATCCTACGCTCCATTCCCCGGGCGGTCTACTCTCCGACGAACTCGGGTCACTACGGTCTGGCGCTGAAGAATTACACTCACTTTACCTCCCCGATCCGACGCTACTCCGACGTCGTCGTCCACCGCGCTCTCCTCGGCGACGAGCCGTCGGGCGACGTAGGGGCGTTCGCCGGCCACGTCTCCGAGCGCGAGTGGCGGAGCACGATCTGTGAGCGCACGGCCGACGAGTACACCTTGATGTGGTTAATGCGGGACTGCGTCGGGGACGCTTTGGAGGGCGTAGTGGTGAGCACCGCCTCCTTCGGGCTCTTCGTGGAGCTCGAGACGGGGGTGACGGGCCTCGTTCACGTTAGCAAGCTGCCCGGCTGGTGGGAGCTGGAACCGAACGGGGTCGTGCTCTCGAACGACGCCATCGGCGTCTCCTATAGGGTAGGAGACAGGGTCCTTGTCGAGCTCCTGGACATCCTACCGCTCATGCAGCGGGCCGAGCTTAGGGTGGTGAAGCGGCTGTGAACGGCAGGGTCTTCGCCCAGAACAGGAAAGCCTTCCACGACTTCGACATCGAAGAGACCTACGAAGCCGGCATCGTGCTGACCGGTCCCGAGGTCAAGTCCATCCGCCAGGGGCGGGCGAACCTGAAAGAGAGCTACGCCCGGATCAGGA
>JALZFK010000419.1 GCA_030861585.1 Actinomycetota bacterium
CCTCCTCGCCGGTGTCGTCGATGCGCACGATCTCGACGCCCTCGTCCACCCCTTCCAAAAGCTCTTCGAGCTCGGCGTCCACAAAGACCATCTTCGACTTGGAGTGCCCCACTATGTACTCGACCTCGTCTGCGCTTAGGCGGGTGTTTATGGCGACCATGACCAAACCCGCCGCCGGTATGGCGAAAGTTCCCTCCAGCATCGGCGGCGTATTCGGACAGAGAAAGGCGATCCGGTCGCCCTTATTGAAGCCCGCGTCCCGTAGCCGCGAGGCCAGGCGGTTGACCCTTTCTTCGAACTCTTGGTAGGTGTAGTGCCTATCGCCGTAGATCACTGCGGTCTTATCGGGGAACATGTAGGCGCTGCGCCTAAGGAAACTCACTGGGGTGAGCTCCGTGCGGTAAACCTTCTCGCTCATGCAGAGATCCCTTCCCTTTGAGGTTTTTGCTGTCCACAGTATAATCCTCGCTCCTTTGCCCTCGCTAGCCCTCCATCGAGGTTCTGCCCACCACAGAGCTTTGGCACGAACGGGTTTGGTTCCTTCCGACGGGTAGGAGGTTGCGTGAGCAGAAACCCCCGGTTCTGTAGAATGGTGCGACGTTTAAGACAAAGATAGGGGTTTGCGCTTCTTTGAAGAGGTTGCGGGTCTTGATGACGCGGCAGGAGATCGAACCGGAGAAGCTCTCCGACGCGACGGTGGTAGTCGTGGACGTCTTTCTGGCGACGACGACCCTCCTGACGGCCCTCGAAAACGGTGCCCGGAACGTCTATCCTGTCGCGAGCCTCGAAGAGGCCGAGGAGGTGGGCGGAGAGCTTGATTCCTCGCGTCTCTTGCGCGGCGGGGAGCAGGACGCGGAGAAGATCGAGGGCTACGACCTCGGACCGTACCCCAAGGAGTACGCGCCGGAGGTGGTTGCCGATAAGGACGTGGTCTTCGTGACCACCAACGGCACCCGGGCTATCAGCAGCGCCGCGCCGGCCGAGAGGCTCCTGTTGGGCTGCCTCCGCAACGCCCCAGCGGTCGCCCGATACCTCAAAGCTTCACAGACGGAGTCGATCTACGTGGTCTGCGCCGGCTCGGCGGGACGTTTTGTTACTGAAGATTTCCTCGGTGCCTCGACTATCCTTTCGCACCTGAATAAGGACGGCTATCTGGACGACTGGCGCCTGAACGACGCCGCCTGGGTGGCGCTCGACTTCGCCGCGCGCTACAGGGGTAAAGAGTTGGAGGTATTGGAGAATAGTCGGGCAGGGCGCTGGTTCTTCGAGAACGACATGGTGGAGGAGTTCGAGTTCGTCGGGCACGTGGGCGCGAGCGAGCTCGTTCCGGAGGTGGCGGAGGGCCGGTTGCGCGTCGTGGAAGACCCCCGGAGCGGCCCGCCGCTGGAAGCGTCCGACGCCGGAAGATAAGGTAGAAGACGGTTCGATCTAAGGATGGAGGTTCTCCGAGATGGCCGAGACGATACAGGTCCGCGAGGACGAGGATTTCGACCGCGCCGCAGCCGAGCGTTACATGAGGGAGCACATAGAGGGTTTGCCCGAGGGCGAGTTGGAGGTCCGCCAGTTCCCGTCGGGAGCATCTAACCTCACGTACCTGGTGAAGATCGGGGACTGGGAAGGGGTCTTGAGACGTCCACCCTTGGGGCCAGTGCCGCCCAAGGCACACGACATGGAGCGGGAGTCGAGGCTCTTGATGAAGCTCCACGAAGCGTACCCGCTCGCCCCCGGCCCCTACTTCTTCACCGACGACGAGTCGATCATAGGGGCTCAGTTCTACGTGATGGAGCACCGGGAGGGCGTAATCGTGGACGACTCCTTCCCGAAAGGCGTCGAGCCGACCGAAGAGCTGTGCCGGGGAATGTCTCAGATGATCGCGGACACTTTGATAGAGCTGCACGCCGTTGACTGGAAGGAGGCGGGTCTAGAGGAGCTCGGGAGGCCGGAGGGTTTTTTGGAGCGGCAGGTGAAGGGTTGGATCAAGCGCTACAACGAAGCCAAGACCGAGGAGATCGAAGAGGTCGAACCCTTGACCGAGTGGCTCTCCGAAGGCATCCCCGAAAGTCCTTCGGCCACCATCGTCCACAACGACTTCAAGCTAAATAACCTGGTGCTCAATCCCGACGACCTGACGGAGGTGCGCGCCGTCCTCGATTGGGAGATGGCGACTTTAGGCGATCCGCTCTTCGACCTGGCCGTCTCGCTCTCTTACTGGTTCGAACCCGACGATCCGCAGGAGATCAAAGCCTTACCGACGGTGACGGACACCCCGGGCTTCTGGACCCGCAAGGAGTTCATCGATTACTACGCCCAAAAGAGCGGGCGAGATCGTTCGGACATGCACTGGTACATGGTCTTCGGCTACTTCAAGCTTGCCGTGATCCTGCAGCAGATCTACGCCCGTTGGCACAAGGGCCAGACGCAGGACGAACGCTTCGCCGACTTTGACGAGCGGGTCCGCAACCTGATCCTCCACGCCCACGAACTGGCCCAAAGAGGCGAGCTCTGAGCAACGAGATCGCCCTGTATTCCGACAAGGTAGCGATTTAAGCCAGTTCGTCGGTCCGTGGGTTAGCTCGCAAGTAGCGCATTTTCGATCCTCCGCTTCAGCTCCTCTATCCGGCATGGCCAGGGTATGCGGCGTGCCTGCGCTCCTTGCCCTGATTGAAGGGTTGCAATTAACTCCAAAATTGGCACCTTCGCGGTATCCAGCGTGTTTTTATGCTGGTCAAGACGGTTTCACGCAGCTCCGGCTCAAGCCGGGAACGATAATTAGGAGCTGTGCTATGCCGAGTGGTCCGGGTCGTCGGCAAGGAGTTCGGTCAGTAACCGTGTGCGGTAACCAGCACCTTGTAGCAGCAGCTCTAAAGCTTGGCCGGCGACCGAGTTTCCACCGAGGATGGCTACCGTGGTCGTTGTATCATTTATGGCTCCATCGCTCCGGCTTGGTGTAAGAGGACGCGCTCCTCCACATGCTCAAGGTTTGTGTTGCGTAGCTCGCCATGCTCTCCGATCGTCCGGTCGTTAACGGGTGTTATCGCTTTCAGTGGAAGCTAACCGGGCTCCAGCCTGGCGGAGATCCCAACAACCCCGAGCAGTACTATGGCGGCTACATCGAAGTGAGGTTCGGTGATGAGACCGGAAACGTCCCGAATCTCCCGGAGGGAATCACCTTGCGGTTCACCCTCACCCCGGCGGTTCCCCTGATCGACGGCTCGAACGGCCAGACAGCCATCCGCGAGCGCACGGCGGCGGCGATGAGGACCGCGAGGGGGCCGGTCCTAAATTCTTCCAGGCTCGAAGATATCCCAATCGGCCCCTACAGGATCACAGGCGAGCTATCCCAGCCCGGTGGTAGGGCCACCCCCCTGAGAATGGGAACATCGGGGACGCCCACCAACAATTCAAGGAGTCCTTGGACGTCAAGTTCTCGCCGGCGCTACGCCAGTCGTACACCGTTGAGCCCGTCAAGATCATCGTCAACGGCAACGTCAGGGGAGTAGGCCAGCCAGGTTCTAAGTAGAGAAAGTGCCCGGCGCGTCGATTTATCTCGATCCCGGAGCGACCCCTAACCGACGCGCTGTTCCTGGCCTTCCCACTCCTGCTCGCGCAGGACGAACTTCTGGATCTTGCCGGTGGCCGTCTTGGGGAGCTCGCCGAACTCGACGACCTCGGGGGCCTTGAAGCGGGCGATGCGCTCCTTGACGAAGTCTATTAGCTCTTCTTCGGTCGCTTCCTCGCCCTCGTTGAGGGTGACGAAGGCTTTGGGCCTCTCCCCCCACTGCTCGTCCGGCATGGCGACCACGGCAGCCTCCATTACGGCCGGGTGTTCGGCGAGGACCTGCTCGACCTCTACGGACGAGATGTTCTCGCCGCCGGAGATAATCACGTCCTTGTCGCGGTCCCGGATCTCCACGTACCCGTCCGGGTGCCATACGGCGAGGTCGCCCGAGTGGTACCAACCGCCCTGGAAGGATTCTTCGGTCTCCTCTTCGTCGTCGAGGTAACCCTTCATCACGATGTTGCCGTGCATGACGATCTCCCCCATCGTCTCCCCGTCGCGCGGCACGTCGTTCATGTCGTCGTCCACGACCCTTACCAAATCCGCGGTGACGTGCGCCTGGCCCTGTCGAGCGAGCATCTCGGCCTGCTCGTCTTCGGGCAACTCTTCCCATCCCGGGAACGGCTTGCAGAGGGTTTGCGGCCCGTAGGTCTCGGTCAGGCCGTAGAGGTGGATGCAGTGTATGTTCAGGCCCTTGAACTGCTTGACGAGCGCGGGCGACGGGGGTGATCCCCCCATCACGGTGGTGATCTGGTGGTCGAGCTCGTGGGCGTCCTCGTGGTTGATGAGCGGGATTTGGACGGTGGGAGCCCCGCAGTAGTGGGTGATGTCCTCGCTCTCGAAGAGCTCCCAGATCCTAGCCGGCTCAACCTTCCTCATACACACGTGCGTCCCGGCTACGGCCGTAACCGCCCAGGGATACGTCCAGCCGTTGCAGTG
>JALZFK010000420.1 GCA_030861585.1 Actinomycetota bacterium
GCGCGAGAGCGCAAGCGAACCCGCGCCTGGTGTTTACGCCGAGCACACGGAGAGCGGCGTAATTCTCGAGAACGAACTCTTGCGAGTAGTCGTTGGTGGGGATGGCGTACTCGAGCGGGTGTTCGACAAAGCGGTAGGACGGGACGTCCTCGAGGGGCGGGGCAACCGGCTATGGGCCTACGTCGACAAGCCCCGCGAGTGGGATGCTTGGGACATCGACGAGTCCTACGAGCAGGAGGGGCAGGAGATCGGCGGAGTAGGGGAGATCCAGGTACTCGAGTCGGGGCCGCTGCGCGCCGCGGTACGGATCTATCGTACGTGGCGGGATTCGCCCATCGTCCAGACTTATTGGCTTTCGACCGGCTCCCGGCGCGTGGATATCGAGACGCACGTCGAGTGGCACGAGCGGCAGGTCCTCTTGAGGGCGCTCTTCCCGATGGCCGTGCGCTCGCACGAAGCGACCTTCGAGACGATGTACGGTGTGGTACGACGGCCCACCCATCGCAACACGTCCTGGGACGCAGCGCGCTTCGAGATGGTCGCTCACCGCTTCGCGGACCTCTCCGAGTCGGGGTACGGCGTCGCCCTCCTCAACGACGGCAAGTACGGCCACAGCGCGCGCGATAACGTACTCGGGATCAGCCTCCTAAGAAGCCCCGTCCATCCGGATCCCCTGGCCGACGAGGGCGAGCACCACTTCACGTACAGCTTGCTGCCTCATAAGGGAGACTGGACGGAAGCCGGGGTGGTGCAAGAGGCATTCGCGCTGAACAGCCCTCTGTGCGTCGCCGAGTCCGCGCCGGCCACAGGAGGAACGTTACCGTTCGAATCCGGTTTCATAGGGGCCGAGGGCGTAACGCTGGCGTTGGGAAGCCTCAAAAAAGCGGAGGACGGCAGGGGTTTGATCCTACGCCTCTACGAGCCCCATGGTGCTCGGGGCAAGAGCATCCTGCGCTTTTCCAAAGAGATAAAGAAGGTCGAGAGGGTCAACCTCCTCGAAGAGGCAGACGGAAGCAGGCCGGTTCCCGCCGTCGAAGGGAGCACGCTGTGTGTGGAGGTGCGGCCCTTCGAGGTGCTAACGCTGCGGCTCGAGCTCTAGCCACCCTGCCGGTAGAGGACGAAGGCCAACGAAGCGGGTCAACCTCACCTACCGAAGCGCTCCCTCACCTTCTGGTGTATTGAGAATGTAGAGTGCGCCCAAATGGATCAGAGCCCGCTGCCACCGAAGCTGGGATGACCGAAATGGCGGGGCCGGTTCATAATGACGAGGGCGACGGCGCCGTCGCCCTCGTGTAGGGTATGTTCGTAGGTCCGTTCTTCTTTCAGCATCGCTCGCCCTTAGCTCTCCTGGCCATCTTGACCGTTCTCCCATTCTCTGTCGCGGAGGACGTACTTTTGGACCTTACCAGTGGCGGTCTTGGGGAGCTCGCCGAACTCGACCGCTGCCGGGGCCTTGAAGCGGGCGATGCGCTCCTTGACGAAGTCTATGATCTCCTCTTCGGTCGCCTCCTCGCCTTGGGCGAGGGTGACGAAGGCCTTGGGGCGCTCGCCGTAGTATTCGTCCGGCATGGAGGTGACGGCGACCTCCATCACAGCCGGGTGCTCCTCGATGGTCTGCTCGATCTCTATCGTCGAGATGTTCTCGCCACCGGAAATGATGATGTCCTTGTCGCGGTCCTGGACCTCGATGTACCCGTCCGGGTGCCACACGCCGAGGTCCTCGGAGTGGAACCAGCCACCCTCGAAGGCTTCTTGCGTCTCCTCTTCGTTGTCGAGGTAACCCATCATGACCATGTTGCCGCGCATGACGATCTCGCCCATCGTCTCCCCGTCGCGCGGCACGTCGTTCACCTCGTCGTCCACCACCCTTACCAGGTCCGCGGTAACGTAGGCCTGCCCCTGCCGCGAAAGGAGCATCGCCTGGTCCCCGGCGTCGTTCTCCTGCCTCTCCTGCTCGCGCAGGATGTTGACGGTGATGGGTCCGTAGGTTTCGGTCAGGCCGTAGATGTGCAGCGGTCTGATGTTCAGCTTCATCAGCTGCTCCAGCAGGGCCGGCGAGGGAACGTAGCCGGCGATGCAGGCGGTGATCTGGCGGTCCAGCTCGTGGGCGTTTTCGTCGTTGGCGAGCGGTATCTGGACGGTGGGCGCCGCGCAGTAGTGGGTGATGTCCTCGCTCTCGAAGAGCTCCCAGATCCTAGCCGGCTCAACCTTCCTCATACACACGTGCGTCCCGGCTACGGCCGTAACCGCCCAGGGATACGTCCAGCCGTTGCAGTG
>JALZFK010000422.1 GCA_030861585.1 Actinomycetota bacterium
GATAGAGTTTGGGATCGATTATCGCGCGGGGTACTCTTGCCTCCGCTACCCCAAGCACGTGCCGATCGGCTTCCTGAAGATCGCTCGCTCATCGCCGGGCTCGGGGAAGACCCCGCGGACGCGGCGAACGCGCCGACCACCATCGACCTCTCACATGCCCTCAACGTGAAAGTCGTGGACGAGGGCGTAAAACCACGTACCAGCTCGCGAAACTCGAGGGGCTAAGTGCGGCCTGGCCCAACAAGGTTTTATCTGGTCGAACCGCTTACGAGCGAGGTTTTGTCAGCGTTTGTGACCGGCTACCATCGCCGGTAGTCGGAGCGGAGAAGGTTTTGCAGCACCGTCGATGACCAACAGGTACCCACTCCCCCAAGAGCTGGCCCGCCACGCTGGCGGAGGTCCCTTTGCCTCCTACGAGCTGCGTGAGGCTTGCCGGGCGGCGGGCGAGGGTCTGGGACGGGCGGATGCTCGTGAGGCTAGGTTCCGCTCCGCCGCCGAGATGATCGCGCTCTGGGAGGGCCTGGATCTCCCGGGCCACTACGCTCCCTACGTTCTCCGTGACGCCCGCCTCGGTTACCTGGCCGGCTACGACGAGGTGCTAGTCTGCGTCGAGCTCTTCTCGGAAGACGCGGCGAAGGCGGCCGCCAGAGCGCGTTGGGGCGATAACTGGCGAGGGAGGCTCGCATCGGTCCGTAGGAGAAAAACCGATAGCTGAAGGCCAGCTCCCAAAAGAGCCGTACGGGGCGTGAGCAGACGGAGAATCCCCGCCTTTTTCCGGTCCGCGTATGCGTCGGTCGTTAAGCCTGATAACGGTTTCGTTAGCGCCGCACGCACGAGTGCCGCCGTTGGGTGGTTCTTCGGACCATCGGGGGTGGCGTAGATCCTGCAGTTGGGGGCGGAGCGAGCTTCGTTGCGGTGTTTTGCGGGGAAAAGCTCCTCGCCTTCCATCAGGATAGAGGCGCTGCCGCGCAAACCGAACCAATTACCAGGGCCGAGCGCCACCGGCACGATCTCTGCCGCGAGACCCTCTTCTGCGATCACCCGTTCCAGGGTATTCAGGACCTCTGTGAAGCCACCAGGGCAGCCCTCGAAGTACAGGAGTTCTATTCGTTAGGTTCAGCCGCGGCTAGCAACCTTTTTTGATAGCGTCGCAGGCCTCGACCTGCTCGAGGTCGTCCCGGAGCAGGGCTTCGCCCAGCTGGAGTATCTCGAGTACCCGAGCGTCGGTCATGGAATAGTAGGCGTTGCGACCCGTACAGCGAACTTTAACGTAGCCGCACCGGCACAGACAGCGCAGGTGGTCGGAGACGCGCGGCTGCGGCGCCCCTAGCTCGCCAACCAGGTCCCCGACCTTCGTCTCGCCCCGCCGCGCCAGCAGCAGCAGGATCGAAAGCCGCGTCGAATTGGCGAACCCGTTGAAGAACGAAGCCAGGAGACGCATGTCCTCGCTCTCTCGGCCGAGCTTCACTTCAGCGGACGTTTTCGTCCCTGATACGCCTTGTTACATCTAGTGCTCCTTTCACGCGCCTCGAACTATACAATGGGTGCGCTCCATCGTAGACTGGCGCTAGGATATACCACCTTCGCAGGTAGCATACGAGACCTCTGTACAACGAAACACAGAGATTCGGGAAAACGATACACCCCTGACGCCCCCTATCTGAAAGTACAGAGCTGCGCGAGGGAGGAACGGCTTTCCGCTAGCCACCGTCCGAAGGGTTACTACGGTAGTGGGGGACGGTGCTCGGGGTGCTTCAGAAGAACGGGGATCAAGTCAGGCCCTGGGCGACGAGGGCTTGGGCGACCTTGACGAAGCCGGCGATGTTGGCGCCGTCCTGGTAGTTGTTGCCGGAGAAGCCGTACTCTTCGGCGGCTTCTTGGCAACGGTCGTGGATATATTTCATGATCTCCTGTAGCTTTCTGTCGGTGTACTCGAAGCTCCACGACTGGCGGCTGGCGTTCTGCTGCATTTCGAGGGCCGAGACGGCCACCCCTCCGGCGTTGACGGCCTTGCCCGGCCCGAACACCACCCCGGCATCGAGAAAATTGTGCATGGCTTCGGGGGTGCAGGGCATGTTGGCTCCCTCGCCTACCGCGCTGCACCCGTTCTCTATCAGCTTCTTCGCGTCGTCCTCCCCGAGCTCGTTCTGAGTTGCACAGGGTAGGGCCACCTCGCAGGGAATCTCCCAGATGTTGCCCTCCTCTTCGTGGTGCGCTCGCTCGTAGACGTCGACGTACTCGGAGATACGGCCCCCCTCTACTTCCTTAATCTGCCTGATCGTCTCCATATCCAGGCCTTCTTCGTCGTAGACGTAGCCGCTAGAGTCCGAGCAGGCCACCACCTTACCGCCGAGCTCACCTATCTTCTCGATT
>JALZFK010000210.1 GCA_030861585.1 Actinomycetota bacterium
AGCTCAAAAACGACCCTCGCTGGTGCGCCCTCAGTAAGCAAAGCGCTAAAATGTAACCGGAGATGGTTAGCAACATTGGAACGGTATGAAGGTACTCGTTGGGGTAACGGGGGGCATCGCCGCGTACAAGGTGCCGGGTCTGATCCGACGCCTAAGGGAGGCCGATCACGAGGTCAAGACCGTAGCCACCGAGGCCGCCTTCCACTTTATCCCCGAGGAAACCCTGTCTATCGCCACCGGAGAGCACATCCACACCGAGAAGACCTGGTGGGAGCAATCGGGCCGGGTCGAGCACGTCTCTTTGGCCCGTTGGGCCGACCTCGTCCTCGTCGCCCCCGCCACCGCCGACGCCATGGCGCGGGTAGCTATAGGCCTCGGCGACGACCTCCTCTCGGCCACCATCCTCGCCGGCGCAAAAAAGGTCCTCTGGGCCCCGGCCATGAACCCCGAGATGTGGGACAACCCCGCCACCCGCCGCAACGTCGAGATACTGAAGAGTTGGGGTCACTCCTTCGTCGGCCCCTCCGAAGGGGCTATGGCATCCGCAGAAGAGGAGCCGGGCGTCGGGCGGCTCGCAGATGAAGCGCAGATAGTGGAGGCGGCGGAGCAGGCGCTCTCGGACAGCGGGCACTAGAACTTGCGCAGATAGTCCTTCAGCGCATCCTCGGTGCTCGGGAAGGCCATTTCGCTCCACGGCAGACCGTCGCGGGGAAATACACCCACGGCCCTCGTCTCGTCCAATGGTATCGGCTCTCCGCCTGTGACCTGTGCCGAGAAGACCACTATGATCGGCACCTGTCCCTCGTAAGAGTACAGGCCGACGATCTCGCCAGTTTCGATCTCTAGGCCAGCCTCCTCCAAAGCCTCGCGTTCGGCGGCGGCCTCGGCCCTCTCGCCGAGCTCCACGAAGCCACCCGGGAAGGTCCACTTGCCGTAGCCCGGATTTATGGCGCGCTGGGTAAGTACTATGCCCCCGTTGAGTTCGAAGATTACTGCTGCAACCAACTTCGGTCCTTGATAGAAGATAAACGAGCATTGCTCGCACACCAGCCGTTCCGGCTCGCCGCCTTTGATCTCGCGGAGCTTAAGGTGGCCACCGCAGCGGGGACAGAATTCGTACTCCGGCGCGTTCACGATAAAGATGGCTATGCCCGGCATGGTAGAATGGGCTATCGTGCGGACGTAGCTCAGTTGGTAGAGCGCCAGCTTCCCAAGCTGGAGGTCGCGGGTTCGAAGCCCGTCGTCCGCTCTCCGTTTACCCTCCGTTCCTGTTATCGGCCCTCCCCATGGGGGCACCGGTCTTCGGGCTTCTACGGCCACGGATCTTACGCATCAGCCACCTGGCCGGGTCGAAGTACTCGTCGGCGACGCGCTCCTTGAGGGGGATAATGGAGTTGTCGGTGATGTTGATTCCGACCGGACAAACCTCGGTGCAACACTTGGTAATGTTGCAGAATCCGACGCCGCCCCTACCCTCCTTGAGGAACTCGAGCCGGCTCTCGGTGTCCTTCGGGTGCATCTCGAGCCACTGCGTCCGGCAAAAGAAGCGCGGACCGGCGAACTCGGGATGCTTGTGGTGGGTGCGCAGTACGTGGCAGACGTCTTGGCACATAAAGCACTCGATGCACTTCTTCGGCTCGTAGAGCCTCTCGATGTCCTCCTCGTACATTACAAACGGCGCCTGCTCGTCGCTGGTGAACGGCTTAATCTGGCGCGACACCTCGTAGTTCCACGAAACGTCCGAGACGAGGTCCTTTATCACTGGGAACGCCCGCAAGGGGTGCACCCGGATCTCCTGCCCCTCGTACTCCTGGACCCGCGTCTTACACAGGAGCTTGGGCTTGCCGTTGATCTCGGCGCTGCATGATCCGCAGTGCGCCGCCTTGCAGTTCCAGCGCACCGCCAGGTCGGTGGCCTGCTCAGCCTGGATGTTCAAGATCGCGTCGAGGACGACCATCCCCTCGACACCCGGGGTCTCGTACTCGACCTCCTCGCCGCCCTCCGCGTCGCCCCGGAAGACCTTGAGCTTTACAGTGTCGGTCGCGGCCTCCAGCTCGTCCTGGTGCATGTCGGCGTAGGCTTTGGAGGCCTCGCCCTGGCCGTTGTTCTCTGTCATACCTTCGTCTCCTTCTCGAACAGCTTAGCCAGCCGCTCCGGCATCGGCCTGATCTCCCACCATCTCTTCCTCCCCGAATAGCTCGGCCAAGTGCTCAGGCATCGGCGCTATCTCCCGCTTCTCGATGCCGACCTCCCCCTGCTGGTCCTTCTTGACTATGAAGTTGATCTTCCCGAGCTCCTCGTCCTGTCCCTCGTAGTCCAGGCGCCACTGCGCCCCACGCTGTTCCCTGCGTTCGATGGCGCAACGGAAGATTATCTCGGAGACCTGAACCATGTAGTAGACGTCTCGCGCCGCGTGCCAGCCCGGATTGAAGAGCGTTGTGCCCTGCACCCGAATGTTCGGCAGCCGCTCCTTGAGCGCCAGGACCTTCTCGAGCCCCTCCTTCAGGGATTCCTCGTTACGCATCATGTTCGCGTGCTCCATCGTCGCACTCTGGAGCTCTTTCTGGATCGTAAATGGGTTCTCGTCGTCGTCGCTCTCCGGCTTCTGAAGCGGCTCCTGGAGCCGCTTCATCTCATCCTCGACCTCGGAGGCCTCGATCTCCCTCGAGTAGCTGTTGGACTTGACGTATTCCGCTGCCCCCTCGCCGGCCCTACGACCGAAGACCAGGAGGTCGGAGAGCGAGTTGCCGCCCAGACGGTTCGCCCCGTGCAATCCTCCGGCGCACTCACCGGCCGCGAAGAGCCCGGGCACATTGGTCGCGCCAGTCTCCGCTTCCACCTTGATCCCACCCATCGTGTAGTGGATGGTCGGGAAGACCTCCATCGGCTCCTTAGAGATATCTATGTCGGCGAGCTTGAGAAACTGCTCGTACATGGTAGGGAGCTTCTTCATTATACCGTTGTAGCCCAGGTGCGTGATGTCCAAAAGCACCCCACCGTGCTCGCTCCCCCGACCCTCCGTCACCTCGGTGAAGTTGGCTCGCGCAACCACGTCGCGGGTCGAGAGCTCCATCTTTTCGGGGTCGTAGTTCTCCATGTACCGCTCGCCCTCGGAGTTGCGCAACATGCCGCCCTCGCCGCGTACCCCCTCGGTCACCAGGAGGCCGCGCACCCCCGGCGGCCATACCATCCCCGTGGGATGGAACTGCACCATCTCCATATCCACGAGCTCGGCGCCGGCCTCGAACGCCAGGACCGCCCCGTCCCCGTTGCCCTCCCAGGAGTTGGACGTGACCTTATAGATGCGGCCCCAGCCGCCGGTCGCCATCACGACCGCCTTCGCTTTGAAGTG
>JALZFK010000213.1 GCA_030861585.1 Actinomycetota bacterium
CTGGATGACCTCTTTAGCGGCGCGCAGTTCCACAGTATCCACGATCATGGGAAACATAATCTTCAGGTTGCCGTGAGAGGCAGCGCGCAGGATCGCGCGCAGCTGAGGCTTGAAGAGTTCGGGCACGTCCAAACACATCCGAATGCCGCGCCAGCCGAGGAACGGGTTCTCCTCCTCGGGCTGATCCACACCAGGCAAATCCTTGTCCCCGCCCACGTCCAGCGTGCGGATTATGACAGGCCTCTCGCCGAACGCCTCGGCCACTTTGCGGTAAGCCCCGTACTGTTCCTCCTCCGACGGCAGCTCCGACCGCTCCATAAACAAGAACTCCGTGCGGAAGAGTCCTACGCCCTCCGCTCCCCACTCTAGAGCGCTCTCCGCCTCTTCCGCTGAGCCGATGTTGACCGCGACCTCGATGCGCTGGCCGTCTCTGGTACGAGCTTCGACGTGCTTGAATTCCTCAAGGACGGCCTGCTCTTCGGCTATCTGCTCTTGCTTTCGCTCGAACTCAACGAGCGTATCGGGGTCCGGGTCGGCGACCGCGTACCCCTCGCCACCATCCAAGGCGACGACCTCAGCCTCGAACGCTTCCTCCAGCGTCGCCCCGACCCCGACCACCGCCGGGATGCCGAAGGAGCGGGCCATGATCGAGACGTGCGAAGTCTTGGAGCCCTCGGCGATGACGAGACCTAAAGCCATGCCTTTGGGGATGCGAACGGTATCCGAGGGAGCCAGGTTACGGGCGAGGATTACTGAGGGCTCCTCGAGCATCTCGAGCCCGGCGGCATTGCTGCCCATCAGGTCGGCGGCGATCTGGGACGCCACGTCGCGCACGTCGTCGGCCCGGGCGGCCATGTACTCGTCCTCCATCTCGGCGAACATCCCCGCGTACTCCTCACCCACGGCCAGTACCGCGGCCTCCGGGCTTTCCAGACTCCTCACGCGCTGCTCGACCTCGGAGTGGAACTCGGGGTCCTCAGCCATCTCGACGTGTGCGTCGAAGATCCCGGCCTCCTTCTCACTCCCCGATTTTCGCAGCCGCTCCGCAGTCTGCGACAGCTTCTTCACCACGGCCTCGACGGCGCTTTGCAAGCGTGCCAGCTCCTCTTCGACCTCATCTTCGGAGATGTTTTTACGCTCGGGCTCGAGCTCTCTGCGACCGTGGACGAAAACCGGACCCACCGAGACTCCCTCGGATGCCGCGACGCCGGCTATTCTCCCTTTGACTTCCGCATCCACAAGTAACCCCTCTTTGCTAGTGCTCGTCCTGGCTGATCAACTCAACCAGGGCCTCCACGGCCTCTTCCGCGTCATCTCCCTCGGCCCGGATGACTATCTCGTCACCCTTCTTGGCAGCCAGGGTCATGATCTTCATTGAGCTCTTGGCGTTGACCTCCTTATCCCCCTTAACGATTACGATCTCCGAGGAGAATCCCTTCGCAGTCTTTACGAACTTGGCCGCTGGACGGGCGTGGAGCCCCTCCTGAGGGCCGATCGTCGTCTCTTTCTCTGCCATTTACGCTACTCCTCCTTTTCGCTTCCGTACTTAACCCTGGGTAGAATAGACTCCCCCGTGCCACCGTGCGGGGCTCAGGCTCCCGCGACCGCTGATACGCACCTTCCTACTTGGCCACCACCTCCAGAGGATCACCCCACCTCGTCCGGAGGTCGGTCAGAGGGTAGGTTATAGGGCGGGTGGCAGAGTAGAGATCTTTGTAGACGGCGTAGAGCTCGTCGTGGATCTGGCGGTTTGCCGGATTGGGCTCTACAGTGTTGGCCATGGAGGTCCAGGTGGTTTCGCGGTCACGCCAGTGGCCAAAAAGCACGCTCCGGCGCCGCTGCGCCACGGCGGCTATGGGGCCGTCGGCCTCCTCTGGGAGCTCGCCGAAGATGGCGACGAAGTCTTTCCACCAGACTTCGTCGGATTCGTGCTCGGTCCGGCCGCCATGGGGCAGCGAGGGCTCGTGCGGTTGGTCGGACGTCGCGACCACCTCGTTGTCGGTACGGGCGAGAACGCCCATGGAGCCCGGGGTCCTGACATCCAACCCGAGCAGTGGCTCGCTCGGATTTTCGTTCATGATACCCCTTCCCTTATCCCGTGGCGTGATCCG
>JALZFK010000423.1 GCA_030861585.1 Actinomycetota bacterium
GCAAGTATACAGGATGTTAGCCTACAACCACAAAGCGCGAAAACGCTTTCTTCTTGTTTCGCCCTTGCTCCTGCTGCTTTGTTCCGGCCCTACATACCCAGCGCGGGCTAGGAAAAACGTCCCTACCGACAGCCCCAAACGCGTAGCTCTGCTCAAACCGCTCCTCCTTGTTTCCGAGCGCCACACCAGGTAGGCCCGGATTTGCAACGGCACGGTCTCCCCCAGGATTCCTGTTGGGAAACCATAGGCTTTGGCTCAAGGTTTTTGGTTTTATGCGCGTAACAGCAGCTTCAAGACTCTGTTACACGAGCACCCTTCCACCGGACACACAGATAGCCGCTAAGGGCTTACGACGGTCTGCATCCTTGTCGCACAACCCCGCTCGCGTAGGGCCCCGCTTCGCAGACCTCGTCTGTCTCGATCTAACCCGATGATGTGTTCTGTCGTAGTCGGTCCGGGCAACGTAATCGCACGATCGTACTCCGCACGTCCGTTATTGAGCTTCTCAGGCCGCGCTGTGCTCGAGGCCTTCGAGTGGTACGGCTCTAGCGTCCGGCGGTCCCGCCCGGCACGCTCGACCGAGACCGCCGTCTCCCCACTCGTCCCCCGGACCTCCGTTACGCTAGCAGTGTCGCAACCGGATCGAGGTAGGCGAGAGCGAGGCTATGCGTAGTACTCCGGCGCCTTCTTGAAATTCGGCCATTCGTTGGGGTCATGACCGGTCACAACCGTGGCTTCGAGGGCGTCTACGGTGCGCCGGATCTTCTGCACCGAGTCCGCGCAATCGGAGGCCGAGTGCAGGAGGCCCGGAAGCGCCTCGTTGTTGTAGTGCTCCATCACGTAGCAGGCATCGGCGGTGAGCACCATCGCCCCGGTCTCCTCCAGGTTAACCACGAGAGACATGTGCCCCGGCGCGTGCCCCGGCGTGTAAAGCATCTTCATCGTGCCGTCGCCGTAGAGGTCGTAGTAGTCATCATGCTCGCCCTCGAGGAAAAGCCAATCCACGTCTCGGTCGAAGTCGGAGCGGATGTAAGCCGGCGCCTGGAACCAGTGCGGGGTGTAGGCGTACTCGAGCTCGCGGCGCTGCACCACGTATTGGGCGTTCGGGAAGTGCCCTACGGCTCCGGAATGGTCGAGGTGCAGGTGCGACTGCACAACGTAGCGCACCGAGGCCGGGTCCACGTCCATCGCCTGCAGCTGGTTCACGACGAAATCGTCCTCCGTCATCACCGGTTCGTAGACGTCTACGACGGCACCCCAGTGCTCGCGCGCATCCTGGCCAACCTCCAGGGCGTTGCCGCCGTCGAAGAGGACGTTACCGCGGGGGTGCGTGATCAGGAAGAACGGCACCGGCACCTCGTAGAGCTCACCCAAGCCCTCGTTCATCTTTATGTTCTCCATGGTGGTTTTGAGGCTTCCACAGCTAAAGAAGTACAGCCTCAGGTCTTCCGCCATCTTGCTCTCTCCCTCCTACCAGTTCTCCATCGACTCGCGCAGGATGTTCGCTAGGTCGTCCTCCGTTACCTCTCGGGGAGAAAGCACCAGGAGCCGTTGTTGCTGCATCGCCCCGTTAACCAGCTCGTCTATGTCGTCCTCACCGTACCCTAGCTCCCCGATCCCTCGTGGGGCGCCTATGTCCTGCATGAGCTGGACGATGATCTCCGACAGCGTGTTCTCGTCGGCATTCTCTATGCTCTCTCCAGAGAGCAGCTCCGCCACCTGCCGGTGCCGCTCGGGGTTTGTCTCGTAGGTGAACCGGAACGCGGCCGGGGCCGTAACGATGACTGACCACCCGTGCGGCACGAGCGGGTGATCCTGGGGGTAGTTGGGCGGATAGAACTCCGGATGGAGGCCGGCGATCGGATACGAGCAGGCGTGCGGGATGTGCACCCCCGCGGACCCGAAGCCCACCCCGGACATGGATGCCCCGAGCATCATCGCCCCCCGGGCCTCTAGGTCCTCGCTGTTGTCAACCGCCCGCCTAAGGTACTTTCCGCCGTACTCCAGCGCCTTGCTCGCAAACATGTCTGCGATCGGGTTCGCCCCCTGGTACGGCGGCCGATCGTCGGGGGATTCGGGCTTCTCACGCTCATCATATGGCTTGGAGGTGTAGGCCTCAGCGGCGTGGCAGACCACGTCCAATCCGGTAGAGGAGGTCACCTGAGGCGGTAGGCTCTTGGTTAGATCAGGGTCCACGATCCCGCGTTGGGGACGCAGATACTGGTGCGAGATGCCCGTCTTCACCTTCTGCTCGGGGATGTCTAGGACCGCCACCGTCGTCGCCTCCGCGCCGGTACCCGAGGTTGTCGGGATCGCCAGGAGCGGCCTCAAAGGCGAGGGCGGCGCTTGGCCACCGCCGATCGGCGGGTTGACGTAGTCCATGATCTCCCCCCCGTGCGTGGCGATGAGGTCCGAGACCTTCGCCGTGTCGATGCTCGTTCCGCCACCAACCGCCACGAACCCGTCGAAGCCCCCATCCACGGCGAAGTCCGCCGCCTCCTGAAACGACTCCGCCGTCGGCTCCACGCGTGCCCTATCGTAGAGCTCGACCTCGATCCCTTCGGCCTCGATCAGCTCCTGGATGCGGGGCGTTATACCGATCTCGACGACCCCCGGGTCCGAGATGAGCATTACCCGGTTCACGCCCATCCCCTTGATCTCCCAGCCGACCTCCTCCGAGGCCCCGGGTCCATACTTGAGCGGCGTGGCCTCCATCGTGAAGATGGTCTCGTGGCCCGATCCGCCGTTCCTCTGCCCGCCCATATGCCTCCTGTCCCTAGCGGGGTTCCCCGCTCCCGCATAACCCAACGTGCCCGGCAATATACCCACGTCGCGGACCCGCGGCAACCGACCATGCGCTTTTTGGACTCGCCCAAGCAAACCCGTGGCCGTTTCGTAGTTGACAGAGGTGACTTAGTAAGAAAGAATGCGATCAACGGGGAAAGCGTAGAGCGAGGAGGTCCTCATGCCCTCTGTGTACGAGAATAAGCCGTGGCTGGAGAGGTACGCCGATTACGTGCCGAAGGAGCTGCCGCTGCCCGAGAAGAGCATGGCAGACCTCTTCGAGGAGTCCGCGGAGCGCGTCCCTGACCAAGACGCCGTCCGGTACTTCGACGAGACGATCTCCTACTCGGAGCTCAACGACCTCGCCGACCGCTTCGCCACGCTGCTCGCCGACCGG
>JALZFK010000008.1 GCA_030861585.1 Actinomycetota bacterium
AGTATGCGTCCGGGTCAGCCGGGGACGTAGGCGAACGTGTCCGGGTTCGGACCGGTGCGGCCGTCCTCGCCCCGGTCGAGCGCGGAGATCTCGTCCACGTCGCCCTGCTCTAGCTCGAAGTCGAACAGCTTGAAGTTCTCCTTCATACGCGAGGGCGTCACGGACTTTGGGAATATGATGTCGCCGCGCTGGATGTGCCACCGCAAGACGACCTGAGCCGGCGTCTTGCCAACCTTGTCGGCGATCCGGGTGATGGTGGAATCTTCGAGCACCCCGCCCTGCGCGATAGGCGACCACGCCTCCGTGAGGATCCCGTGCTCCCGGCCGTACTCGCGCACAGCCTCGTTGGTGAAGTAGGGGTGAACCTCGATCTGGTTTACCGCCGGCACCGTGTCGGTCTCGGCGGCTAGCTGATCAAGGTGCTCGATCTGGAAATTCGACACCCCGATGGAGCGGGCGCGTTCGTCGCGCTTGAACTCCTCGAGCGCCCTCCAGGTAGACATGAAGTCGCCGTCGTAGAGCGTGGGCAACGGCCAGTGGATGAGGAACAGGTTCACGTAGTCGAAGCCGAGATCGGAGAGTGTCCTGTCGAACGCCTCGCGGGCCTCTTGGGGCTCGTGGAACGCGTTGCTGAGCTTGCTGGTGACGTAGACGTCGCTCCGGTCGAGGCCGGAGGCGCGGATGGCCTCGCCGACCTCCCTCTCGTTGCCGTACATCTCCGCGGTGTCGATGTGACGGTAGCCGATCTCCAGCGCCTCGCTCACAGCCTCCACCGTGTTCTCCGGCTCGATCTGGAAGACCCCGAAACCGAGCTGCGGGATAATGTTGCCGTCGTTGAGCGTGATGTTGGGAACCGCGTTCATAGTCGTCCAACTCCTTCGTCTGTCGTGACCGCCTCTCGGACCACAGAGAGACCACAAAAACACGGGGATACCCCATTCGGCCTGTCGCCAAAACGTCGTGTACACGTCGAGGGGTACGTATGCTACGGAGTTCATTGGCACCTCATTACACCACTAGAACCTGCCAATATTGATCCTCGACTAACTCACTCTGGCCCTTAACCTTGTCCTGTTTGGATTGGTATTTGGAAGAATCGTTAATAGCGCTTAGAATATTTGCATCGGGAGGTTCCAATAGAGCAGAGGGCACCGATAGACCCTGTACTAGAAAAGCCTTTACAACCTCGACAGCCGATCTTCCTACGCTAACCAAGCCCTCTACTGAAGAGCACCCCCCTATGGGACAAGGAAACATGGTGTACACCAGTAGCCGGCAAGCGATCAACGATGTTGAGCAGTTAGGTGGGATTTGCTATGCCTGAGTTAGAGACGATCTTCGTACTGCTCGCGGCGGTGGCCGCACTCGCGACCCTCGCCAGTAGAATCGGGGTTCCCTACCCTATCCTGCTGGTCCTCGGCGGGCTGGTGCTCGGCTTCGTGCCAGGGCTCCCGCGGATAGAACTCCAACCGAACGTGGTGTTCTTGCTGTTCCTGCCCCCGCTGCTGTACATCTCGGCAATCTTCACTTCGTGGCGGGACTTCCGGAGGCACTTACCAAAGATCTCCCTGCTGGCCGTGGGCCTCGTACTAGTGACCGTCTGCGCGGTCGCTGTGGTAGCCCACTGGGCGGTGGGGCTACCGTGGGGGGCAGCCTTCGTCCTCGGGGCCATCGTCTCCCCCACGGACGCCGTCGCCGCTACCGCTATAGCCGAGCGCCTGGGCATCCCACGCCGCATAGTCACCATCCTCGAGGGGGAGAGCTTGATTAACGACGCCACGGGTATAGTAGCCTACAGGGTAGCCGTGGCCGCGGTTGTGACGGGCGCGTTCTCGTTGTGGCAATCAGGCCTGCAATTCGTCATCGGGGCCATAGGGGGGATAACGGTGGGGCTCGCAGTCGGGTGGCTCGTCATCTGGGCGCGCCGCCACGTCTCCGAAGAACCGAACGTGCAGAATACCATCTCCCTGCTTACGCCCTTCGCAGCCTACCTGCTGGCGGAGGAGCCATCGCACTACCTGTGGGGACGGCTAGGTCTGCCGGGAGAATTCGCCTTCTCGGGGGTCCTCGCGGTGGTTGCCGCTGGCTTATACCTGTCACGTCGGGTGCCTTACGTAGTCACGCCCCAGGCGAGGTTGCAGGCCTACGCTTTCTGGGAGCTGGTTATCTTCCTGCTTAACGGCCTGATCTTCGCCCTCATAGGTCTTCAGTTGAGAAGCATCGCCGAGCGGTTGTCGGAATCGGAGTATGAGGTAGCTCAGCTCTTGCTGTACGCCGGCCTCACAAGCCTGAGCGTCATACTCGTGCGCTTCCTCTGGGTCTTCCTCACGGCATACTTCCCGCGCTACGAGAGGGGCTCCTTACGCTGGCCAGATCCCTTGCCGTCTCCTCGGGGAGCTACAGTCATATCCTGGGCCGGGATGCGCGGTGTGATTTCGCTGGCTGCAGCCCTCTCGTTGCCCCTGACCGTTGAGGGTGGCGCGCCGTTCCCGGGGCGCGACCTGATCCTCTTTTTGACCTTCGCGGTAATCCTGACCACGCTCGTCGTGCAGGGGCTCTCCCTACCCGCCCTCCTCCGGGGCCTACAGGATGACGGAAGCGCCGAACGCGAAGAAGTCCAAGGCAGGATCGCGGTGGCCGAGTCGGCGCTCGCGCGCCTGGAAGAGCTGGCCGAAGAGGAGTGGGTGCGCCAAGACACGGCCGAGCGCGTGCATGCCCTCTACAACTACCGCCGCCGTCGCTTCGTGGCACGCTTCGAGGGTGATGAGGACGGGCTGGAGGAACGCTCCGTCGCCTACCAGCGTCTAATTAGAGAGCTGCTCTGGGCACAGCGCCAGACCCTCCTCCACCTACGCAACGAGGGCAAGATCGGTGACGAGGTCATGCACCGGATCGAACACGATCTCGACCTCGAGGAGTCGCGGCTGGAGCTTACGCCCACATAAACCCCTACAACCTGGGTTTGCAAGAATGACCTTCTCGACATCTGGTGAATGGAGAGGCAACCCGTTTCTCACAGACGCAGGACACCAGCAAAACTGGTACGTTCGGCAATCGGGGAGCTGGCGCATATTCCGATGCCGGTGCTGCTACTGTCTCGTTCGGAAGTGTTTCTACCGGACTACTTCGATGGGGTAGCTGACCACCTGTGGATCGGCGCTCAGCAGGAGCACCTTTTCCAGACAGCCTGGGAGACGAGGATGCGGTCCAATAGGTCCGATGGTGCCCGGGCAGGGTGCCGGTGTGCAGCGCGTGGCTCAGATAAATAGGTACCGTCTGTATCGGGTTCCGAGAGAACCAGTCCAGGTTGGATCTCGAAGGCCACGAGACCCTTATGCACTAACGAGGTAGTTTTCCGGCGCCGCCCGTGCTTCCCCAACCCGGGCGGTGAGCTAGTGATAGAGCGGGAAGGCTACCGCTGTACGGATTAGGGCGTCTCCGGTATTTCACGTATACTTTCGGCATCGATGCTGTTGAACCAACGGAGAAGCCGGAGAGAACATGGATCAATCGGGAAGGCTCGAACGAAGGCAGAGAGCCCGGGGCCTACGGGCAGAAGAGTCCTCGTGGAACGATGAGAAAAGCAACGCTTACCCTTACGTGATGATGGCGTTGGGGCTGGCTTTCGTGGGTTTCGGTTTGTCGGTCGGCCTGACTGCAGGAAACCTCGTGCCGTTCTTCGTTTTCATGTTCCCTGCCTCCGTCTTGCTCGCCCTGGGATTGTCTAGGCTCGAGCAGCAAAGACGAAAAGCCGTCTCCCCGAGGGTCAGTAAGGAGAGAGAGCTGCTCTCGGCCCTGCGAAACAACGCGGGTAGCATAACCCCGGCCGAAGCGGCGATGGAGACCTCGCTCACCGTAAGCGAGGCCGACAAGATGCTTTCGGAGTTGGCCGCCGGAGGGCACCTCCAAGTAGAAAGCAGCGAGGGTACGCTGGTCTACAGGTTTCCTGGCAGGCGTGCGCTAGAGCTCGAAGACTAAGGTGCACAGCCAGACCAGCTCGGTCACCGGCGTGGTCAGAAACTCCACGGAGGAGGCTCGAGATCAGGCCAGTGCCAAGCCCGCGGCGTCGAGCGATCCTTCTACACCGAGCTTGTGAAGCGCCTCGACGGGCTGCAAGATGCGATGGCCGACCTAGCGCGCCCAGCTCGAGGCACCTCCTGATGGCAGGGACGAGGCTACGCCGCCCGCGGCAGGAGGGGCACGCACATCCGGAACGGGCACTAGCGCTCCGTCAGCTCGTTGAGCTCCTCGTCGCTCGGCGGCACGGGGAGGTAGCAGGCAGCCCCGCTGCGGAGGGCCGCGGCCCCCCGCGCGGGAGGCGGTCGGGGGCGCCATGGCGCGGAGATGGGTAGGGTGACGTTACACTTTAGGGGAGCTTATACGCTAACATGTCCTAGATATCACAAGCTCCAAGCCAAGGAGGAGCCACTAGCCGACCGCTGCCGCAGCGCCCCCTGCTGCCGCAGTTGCCCTACGCTTCCACAGGATAATCATCAGCCACACTATGAGCGCCCTCACCTCTAGAGGCAATTCCTCCGGCAGGTCCGCTGTCCACTCCCGCTTGAAGAGGGCTTTACTTCGGACGGATCCGACCGAACCGACGCCCTCGCGCCAGAGAACGAAAGCGCTTCCCCAAACCGACGCCCTCCTCAGTTCGTATCGGTTGCCAGCATGCTCGAACACGAAGCGATTCCTCCAGACGCTGGGCTTCTCGACCACGGCCACAACCCGACCATCCTCCTGCCCGAGGACGAACTTCTTGCCTGCCCGTCCCTTGCTACGCGCTTCGTAGCGCGTTCCTCCGACCTCGAGCTTCGCGATCTCGCGCCAGTTCGATAGGTCAGCCCGCGCAACAGGCGTTCCGGCTTGGTCGAAGACGATGAAATTGGAGGAGAAGCAGCCCTCCGGCACTGCGCGCAGCATCTCAGCGGTCCTCCCTTCTCGTGGGGTTCATCAAGGCTGCTCTGTTAGCTTCGAGCATAGTTGCCAAGGCGCCCCCTAGGAACGCCCCGAAAGCCGCCCCTATACCACCGCCAAGGCTCCGGGGCCCAAGGTCAGAACGTCAAACAACACGGCACCGAGTAAGGCCCCAATTCCTGCGCCTATCCCTAAGGCTAGCTTTGGCTCCACGTGTCTACTCCTTTCTTTCTGTGCCGCCTTTTCTAAAGCGGTAGCTTTATCTACAGGCCAAACTATGGAGCGCCGGGACCGAAAAGTAATCAGCCGATCGATTGATAGAAGGCTCGTCCTTTCGGTTGATAGAAGGTTCTTCTTTCACACCGATTACCTTCCAAGGCTCTTCCCACACTATTAGAGGAGCAGAAAGGAGGAGCAGAAAGGAGCAACAGAAATCGGGCGAGCTCCGACTGTAGATAAGGGGCGAGGAAGGAGATCGAAAAAGATGTCGAAAATAGGAGCGCCTACCGAGCTGCTCACACAGAGGCAGTCCTTGATGCGTACACGGCGTACTGCTGCAGCATCCTAAGTGGGTCTAAGAGCAAGTTTTAACCGCTCTTCAGAACGACTAGATGAGAGCTGCCTATTGGATCGGGGTGCTATACCTGGGGCGCTCCCCTATAGACGCAAGCTCCTAAAACATCCTTGCAACACCTTGTATCACCGTTCTCAACCGATCGGTTGATAGCAAAGCCCACCGCTTGGTCGGTCTCATCTTGGCTCCCCCGTGCGATAGTTCCCCGTAGAGCAAGCCACAAGATGAAGGAGGCCAACCATGAAGCAGTGCCTCAGCCACTATGACGAGATGCCTCACCTGCA
>JALZFK010000025.1 GCA_030861585.1 Actinomycetota bacterium
GTCTTGCCGAGCCTCTTTTTGAGGAGTGGCGGTCCGAAGCCTACCCCGAACTCGGTAACTTTTACGCCCATGGCTTTAGCGGTGAGCATGTGCCCGAGCTCGTGGAGGATAATGAGCGCGCTTAGACCGATGATGGCGACTAGGATCGTCATCGCGTTCTCCGTACGGCCTTCTTTGCCTCTTCCCGCGCCCAGCTATCCGCGGTCGTTATTGCTTCTACGCTCTCCATCGCACCGAACTCCGGCACAGCTTCGAGGACCTCCTCTACAACATCGGCTATACGTGGCAAATTTATCCGGCGGTCAAGGAACGCCTGAACCGCGACCTCGTTGGCCGCATTGAGCGCTACCGGGTGAGCCGCGCCGGCTCGCCCGGCCTGGGTAGCGAGGGGCAGGCACCGAAACACGTCGTCCCGAGGCTCATCGAAGGTCCACGTAGCGTCCCCGAAGCCCACCGGCTTCACACCCGCGTCTACCCTTTCGGGGTAGAGGATGCCGTAAGAGATCGGGAGCCGCATGTCCGGGAGCGCCGCGTGCAGAATCGCTGAGCCATCCTTGAAGATCACCCCCCCGTGTACGACCGACTGCCGGTGCACGACGACCCGTATCGCCTCGTATGGCACGCCGAAGAGGTGATGCGCCTCGATCGTTTCGAGGCCCTTATTCATCATGGTAGCGGAGTCCACCGTAATCTTGGGCCCCATCCGCCACGTTGGGTGCTTGAGCGCGTCCTCCGGTCCTACTTCCGCAAGCCTTTCCTCCTGGTAATCGAAGAATGGCCCGCCCGAGGCAGTCAATAAGATCTCGCGCACCTCCTCCCCAGTCCTTCCCACGAGGCACTGAAATATCGCCGAATGCTCCGAATCCACGGGTATTAGGCGGTTGCCGTCATCGGCGAGCCGTATGATCCAATCGCCGCCAGCGACAAGGGATTCTTTGTTGGCGAGAGCGACGATGTTGTGGGCCTTAAGGGAGGCTACCGTGGCGGCGAGACCGGCGAAACCGACGATGCCGTTGAGGACAACGCCGGTGGGAGCCTCGGCGAGCCTGACAGCGGCGCCGGGGCCTGTAATTTTCTTGGCATGCAGACCTTCGAGGTCATCTACGTTGCTGGACTCGAGGGCCACGTAAGCAGGATTGAATTCCCGAGCCTGTTTCTCGAGCGTCCTGGCGTCACTTCCGGCAGAGAGGCCTACTATTTCGAAGCGTTCAGGATGCGAGCGGACAACGTCGAGGGCCTGGAGACCAATGCTGCCCGTAGAGCCTAAGATGGTGAGACGACGCTTCACGCGAATAGCAGTATCGTGGATGAGAAGCTCATAATACGGAGAGGACGTATAGGTAGTATACCGCGGGGGCGGTGAATAGCAGGCTGTCTATGCGGTCTAGGATGCCGCCGTGACCTGGGAGGACGCTGCCCAGGTCCTTGAGCTCTAATAGACGTTTCAAGGTGGACTCGAATAGGTCCCCAGCTTGGCTGGAAGCGGAGACCGCCACGCCCAAAAGCG
Organism: Actinomycetota bacterium; assembly: GCA_030861585.1. Lineage (GTDB taxonomy): Bacteria > Actinomycetota > Rubrobacteria > Rubrobacterales > Rubrobacteraceae > Rubrobacter_F. The sequence continues at coordinate 1,508 of JALZFK010000025.1, forward strand.
CGGCTTCAGCCAGGCCTAGGTCCAAGAATACGTGCGCGAAGTATCCGACGAGAGCCACGGTCAGGAGGAGGCCCCCTATGGCGCCTTCGTAGGTTTTTTTCGGGCTCAAGGTCGGGAAGAGTCTGTGGTGGCCCAGAAAGCGCCCGGCGAAGTAGGCACCAGAGTCGGAGATCCAGGGTCCCACTACGGCGACGAGGACGAAGAAGGTCCCACCGGGCAACTCCTCGAGCAGGCCAAGGTGTGCCAAAGGAGCCCCGACCCAAAGCGCCATCAAGAGGAGGGCGAGGAGGGCCTTCAAGGTACGGACTTGGGAGCGAGTGGCAAGCCAGAATATCGCGTTCGGCAAGCCCAACAACGTGCCGGCGAGGATACCGCTCGTGTTGTAGGGTATCGAGAGCAAAATCGGGAGCGTCCCTGCGGCGAAGGCGGCTAAAAAAGGGAGCGGGTGCAAGGCGTCGGCGAGCTCGTAGGCCGAGAGGGCGACTACGACTAGGATCACAGCGAAGATCGCCCAGTCACCCAAAAAGATGGCGCCGAGGACCACGGGGACCAGGACCAGCGCGGTGACGATTCGCCACCGGAGCACGGGCTCTTCGGGCCTCTCTAGACCCCACCGCGGCGTCGACTGCGGGCCGCGAAGGAGGCGATAGCCCGACGGAACTCATCCGAGGAGAAGTCCGGCCAGAGCGTATCGGTAACGTAGAACTCGGCGTAGGCAATCTGCCAGAGGAGGAAGTTGGAGACCCTGAGCTCCCCGCTGGTACGGATAACGAGGTCCACCTCCGGCACCTCGGGAGCGTAGAGGTAAGAGGCGAACGTCGCCTCGTCCACCTCCTCGGGCTTGAGGCCGTCCTTCATCATACGCCGAGCGGCGTCCACGATCTCCGCCCTACCGCCATAGTTGAGCGCGACGTAAACGTCGAGCTTATCGTTGTTTTTAGTCAGCTCCTCAGCCTCCTCGATGGCGACCTGCACCGACTGCGGCAAGCGCTCTCGACGGCCCAAGAAACGCAGCCGAGCCCCACGTCCGTTGAGCTCTGGGACCTTGCCCTTCGCCGTCTCCAAGAATAGCTTCATGAGGGAATCCACCTCGGTTTCGGGGCGAGCCCAATTCTCCGTCGAGAAGGCGTAGAGGGTGAGGGCTTCTACGCCCGCTTCGCCCGCGGCTTCCAAGAGCGGGGTGAGAGCGCTCACGCCAGCGCGGTGGCCGGCGACCCGGGGAAGCCAACGGGCCTTCGCCCAACGGCCGTTACCGTCCATGATGATGGCAACGTGCCGGGGCACCTCCTCCCGATTTAGGGAGGTTAGGACACGCTCCCGAGGCCCCCGAGCGGAGAGAAGGGTGCGTTTTTGAGCGGGGTTCAGCAGGGCTCAGACCTCGAGGAGCTCGGCCTCTTTGTCAGCTAGAGCGGCGTCGATGCGCTCGACATAAGAGTTGGTCAGCTGCTGGAGCTCGGCCTCCGCCCGGCGCTCGTCGTCCTGGGAGATCTCGCCCACCTTCTTGAGCTCCATGAGGTCACGCATCTCGTCGCGCCTAACGTTCCTGACCGCGACCCGACCTTCCTCGGCCATGCCACGAGCGAGCTTTATAAATTGCCGGCGGCGCTCTTCGGTTAGCTCGGGGATGGGAAGTCGAACCACCTTGCCGTCGCTCTGCGGGTTGAGCCCGAGGTCTGAATTGCCGATAGCCCGTTCGATGGCCTTGATCGAGCCAGGATCGAAAGGCGTGACCGAGAGAAGCCTGGGCTCCGGGACGCTCACGTTGGCCACGCTTCGCAAAGGCATTTTGGCACCGTAAACCTCGACCTCCACGCGGTCTAGTATCGCTGGGTTGGCTCTACCCGTGCGGATGGTCGAAAACTCGCGCCGGACCGAATCCAGGGCCCCCTGCATCCGGCGCTCGGCCACCGTCAGGTCAACGATTTCGGACATGCTCTGTTCTCCTTAAGCCGTGCCTCCGTTTGCGCGGACGCGTTTTTGGGTACCGTTCCCCGCGCTCCAAACCAAAGAACCCACCCGTTCGCCCCTCAAGATCCCACGTAGGTTCCCAGGCTTCAGTATATCGAAAACGATTATCGGCAAGCGCTCCCCGCTGCAGAGCGTGGCCGCCGTATGGTCCATCACGGCGAGGTTTTTCGAGAGAAGATCCATATACGTCAACCTCTCTATACGCCGCGCGTCCGGGTGCGTGCGCGGATCTTTGTCGTAGATCCCGTCCACCCTGTTCTTCGCCATAAGTAGGGTATCGGCCCCAATCTCCAAGGCCCTCAAGGCTGCCCCCGTATCGGTGGTGAAGAACGGATTGCCGGTGCCCGCAGCGAAGATCACAACCCGGCCCTTCTCTAAGTGCCGCATGGCACGCCGTCTTATGTACGGCTCGGCAACCTCTTGCATCTCGATCGCCGATTGGACCCGGGTCGGGATACTGCGTCGCTCCAATGCCGCTTGCAAGGCCAAAGCGTTTATAACGGTCCCGAGCATGGCCATGTAATCGGCCGTCGCGCTCTCGATGCCCAACATGTCGGCGACCTGCGATCCGCGGAAGATGTTCCCGCCGCCGACTACGACCGCCAGCTCCGCCCCCTCCTCGACCGCCTCCATGACCTGGTTGGCGGTGGCGTCCAGGCTATCGGGGGCTATGCCGTAGCCCCCGTCGCCCGCCAAGCTCTCCCCCGAGAGCTTAAGCACGACGCGCTGGACGGGTCCTAGCTCGAACGCGGGCTCTATATCCGCTGCCCTCTCTCCCCTTATCGGGGCGGTCTCCTCCACGTTTTCTAACGTGCCCTAGAGTTCGTAGCGGACGAACCTACGGACGACGACGTTCTCGCCGACCCTCTGTATCGTCTCCTGACGGAGGGCTTCCACGGTCTTGTCTGGCTCCTTGACGTAGGCCTGGGTAAGTAGGGCCCTCTCGGAGACAAACTTCTTTATCTGGCCCTCGACGATCCTCTGCGTGATGTCCTCGGGCTTACCCATCTGCTGAGCCTTCTTCTCGGCGATCGCGCGCTCCTCGTCGAGGACCTCCTGCGGGATATCCTCCGGCGAAACAGCTGCGGGGTTCATAGACGCCACGTGCAACGCCACGTTGCGGGCGAAGTCCTTGAACTCCGGCGTACGCGCGACAAAATCGGTCTCACAGTTCACCTCCACGAGGACCCCTATCCGACCGTTGAAATGCACGTAGGCCTCGATCAGGCCCTCGTGCGTCTCCCGGGCGCTCTTCTTCGCCGCTATGGCCTGCCCTCTTTCCCTCAAGACGCGCCGGGCACCTTCTAAGTCGCCGTTGGACGCCTCCAGAG
>JALZFK010000029.1 GCA_030861585.1 Actinomycetota bacterium
GGCTCCCGCCGCTACTAGCAGTAGTCTGGACTACGTCGCCTTCGGCGACAGCCTGGCGACCGGCTACGGCATTACCGACAGCTACGTCTACCGTTACGCCAGCCTCATGGGCACGGACACCGGAACCGCGGTAAACGTGCGCAACCTTGGAGTCAACGGCCTCACAAGCCAGCAACTACGCGCCAGGATCGAGAACAACCAGCGAGCGAAGGATGCGGTCGAGCAAGCAGAGGTCATAACCATCAACATCGGCGCCAACGACCTGATGCGGGCCCGCTGGGAGTACCGGACCGGTAACTGCGGCGGTGCCGATAACCAGGATTGCCTGAGGCAGGCCGTGGACGAATTCCGGGCGAACTGGGATGCCATCCTGGCCGACATCACCGGCACGCGGTCGCCCGGCACGACCATTATCCGCACCATAGACTTCTACAACCCGTTCGTAGATGTGGACAGGGCGATATACAGTGGAGATGCCAGCGTAGACGACTTCGTGATCTTCAAGAAGTACTTAGAGCAAGTCAACTCGCACATCGCCAAATCCTCGGATGCCTATTACATTCCTCACACCGAGGTTTATGAGACTTTCAACGGCCCGAACGGAGACGAGGATCCTTCGAGGAAGGGTTACATAACCTCGGACGGAGTTCACCCGAGCGAGGACGGCCACACCGCTATCGCCCAAGAGTTAAGGAAACTTGCGTATGAGCCGCTGTAATATTACAGCGGCTGTCGCATTACAGCGTCTCGCTGACCGTTGAGCTGACGGACGATGGCCGCAGCGGGCGAAACCGCAAGCGTCTCGGACCGCGCCCGTATGGAGCGCCTTCGCTAAGATCTTCAAGAGCGTTTCACGGGTGCGGGCTAGTTAACTCCCGCACAGGTCAGGTGCGGACCAGGCGATCCAGGAGATTCGAGAGCCGATTGAAGGCGTCCCTCATGTCCTCCAGGCCCCCCGATTGTCCTGTGTCGGTGTCTTGGTACTCTCGGAGGACTTCTTGGCGGGATCTTGGAGCCTCGTCAGCGCGCTCCGGCGGCGGATAATCCAAGGCCTCCAGAGCTCGACCTACCGCCTTGTGGGCCTCCGACAGGGCATCAGAGGGGGTGTCCACGAAGCGTGCCTTGGAATTCTCCAGATCCTCGCGAGCCTGGAGGATAGCCCTGTACTCCCGGGCCGTAAGCAGGGGTTGGATCTCTTCCACCTTTTGGCCCTCTTGCAAAAGATCCCGGCGCAAAGACTCCTCGTCGTCCGCGTCAAAGATCGCCCACCCCCGGTCGCCTTCGGGGGAGACGTACACGTCGTCCCGATCCGCCACGTCCTCGTCTCTCACCAACCCTTCTGCCTTCAACGTCACCAGGTAGTGCATGCTTTACCCTTCCCTCGTTAGTCGCTCGTACACCGAGCGGTACTTCTGGATGGCCTGACGCATTTCGTCCAGGTCCCCCCCGCTTTGGGCTCCGACAGCATCCCGGTGTATCCGCTGGGCCTCCCGGAAGTCCTCGACGACCCCCGGATGCATGACTCCGACCCCTTCGCTTGCCTCCCGCCGGGAGCTCGTCGGGAAGTTGCGCTCGACGAGGATCTCCTCCACCACCCGGTCCGCGTCGTCCAGGGACGAGACGGGATCGTCCACGAAGGTTCGCTGTACCAGACTCCACCGCTCTTCATAGCGCCTCCGGCTCTCATCGGAGAGGGGCTGGATCTCGCTCTCCACCTTCTCCCGGCGTTCCCTGAGCTCCCGCTCCGCCTCCTGCTCGGAGCCGCGCTCCTGCACCATACGCTCGTACTCGGGGCCGTACTCCTGGCGTGCCCTCTCTTGCCGCTCTTGCTGACCTCGCCATCGGCGGAAAACGAAAAAGGCCACGATGAGCGCTATAACCACGAGCACCGCTATGACGATCACCAACAACGTCGTGTTGCTCATAAGGTCTCCTAAGCCGTTCCGTAACAGATGCTCTTACGGAAGGTAAATTACCCGGGCCAAGGCGAGCGCCAAACAAACGGCAAGAAAGATGCTTTCTGCCCTAAATGATCTAGCCGACCGGAGGCTGCGTGTTCTAGGAGGACGTGAGGACCCCGTGCGGTTTGCTCTCGATCCACCGCGTGAACCTCTTGATGTCGGGATGCGCAGCGAGAGCGTCGAGCGTGTTGTATTCGCGTTCCAGTTCCTTGATATCGATGGTAGCATGGACGTTCCTGTGGCACGGGCGACAAAGCAGCGCGATACGGTTGTAAACATCCTGCCGGGCGAACGCCTTTTTGTTGCGCTTGTTCTTGTGCCGGGATCTAGGAATGAGATGATGACGCGTTAGTTCATGCACCAGACGCCCACACAGCTCGCACCTACCGACTCCGTTCGCCCTCAAGCCTCCTTCGTTCCTTTCTTTATCGGATCTCATTCACGACTCCCAGTTCTACCCACGCGTCGTCAGAAAAGGAAGTGGCAGGACACGAACCTGAACAGGATGCAGATCGCGAAGTGCGTATAACCACCGAACACCTATCGCACAAACAGCCAGATGGCGGCAGCAACTCCATAGACAACGATCCCCACGCGTAGCACACGATCGCTCACCCGCTGGGCGAGACGCGCGCCGATCTCGCCCCCGAACACGCTCGCCGGTCCGATGATAGCCACCGCGATCCAATCCACCTGTGCCAGAAAAGCGAAGCCAACCGCTGAGACGACCCCGATCAGGAGCTGCAACAACGCCTTAAGCGCGTTGAGGCGCTGCAGCGTGTCTTCAAAGAAGATGCCTAGGATGGCGAGGACGGCTACGCCCAGCGCGGCGCTGAAGTAACCACCGTAGGCAGCGACCAGCGTTTGGGCGGCCAGAGCACCGAAGCCGGGCCGATCATCGGTGCCCGAGCGCTTGTCCGTCCAGCGTGCGAACATTGGCTGGGCGGCGATTAGCGCGCAAGCAATGAGGACGAGGAAGGGCACGATAATCTCGAAGGCACTCTGCGTGCTGATCAGGAGTAGACCGACACCGATGAGGCTGCCCACCGCGCTGACGATCGCTAGTGGCACGATCCGCCGGCGCTGGCCGCTTAGCCCGTGCCGATAGCCCACCGCCCCCCCGATGTAACCAGGAGCTACCGCGACATTGTTCGTGACGTTGGCAGTAAGGGACGGGTGTCCTACAACGATCAGCGCGGGGAAAGAAACCAGCGAGCCGCCCCCAGCGGCTGCGTTGATCGCCCCCGCCACGAAGCCAGCGCCGGCGAGCAGGGCGATGGTCCAGACGTTTAGGTCCATCTTGTCCGGATCACGGCGTCATCTGGGGAGCATCGCGAGGCACGATCGAGAGCCCCGATGTCGAAACCCCTCATTATTTTGAGGCGGGGACCTTTTCGGGTTCTTTTTGGGGAACCGGCATCGGCTCTTCCCGGCGCTCTTTGCGACGCTCGGGGGTCGGCTCCACCAAGGGCTCTACGACCTCTTCGCGTTCGGGCTTCTCGTCGCCGCCGGCGCGAATCTTCACCATTTGCTCGCCTCCATTTCCGAAAACGCGTATAGCTCCTCCGGGCCCTCCACCACCTCGGCCCCCAGCAGTTCCGCGATGCGAAAGAGCTTGTCTTTCGCGAGGTGAGGGAACGCCCCTCCGCCCATGCGGGGCCGCACGAAAGCTATAGGGAGAGCCTTCTCGGCCCTGAAAAAGGAGTGATCCGCGTGGTGTATGACCCGGCCCCACGCCAGCACCGATCCCGCCACGTAGGGAAGACGGTGAGCCTCCCGGATAGGCTCGTACCGAGCGTACAGCCCGCAGGTGCAATCGAAGCTCGGGGCATCCTCGCAAGCGTGGCTTCTCTCGAGG
>JALZFK010000039.1 GCA_030861585.1 Actinomycetota bacterium
AGCACGAGCTGACCCCCGAATAACGCCAGAGGCAAAGTCGTAAACGACTCTCGTTGGCGGCGCCATACCAACCACCCCGCGACAGCCATCGCCAGATAGAGCACCGACCATATCGGCCCAAATAACCAGGCTGGTGGGGTGAAGGAAGGCTTGGCTAAGCTACCGTACCATTCGGGGACCGAGGGCGCGGTGAAGGCCGATCCCACGAGCGCCGCAGCGAAACATGCAGCCACGAATGCGAGCAACGCGAGTGCGGAGCGTGCTGGGCCTTTGAGGTGGCGGTTCCTTGTGCTTCCGACCAACGTTCCTCCTCGTGGTTCGTCGGTATACGTACCTGGTAGGTGTGATGGAGGTGCTACCCGTAAGGGTTGCTGGCCTCGAATGCTCCCGCCACCCTAACCTGTGGAGGAAGAGTGAGGGCACTAGCTCGTTCACACGGGCCGAATTGTAGGCACCCAACGTGAACACCGAGTTACCACCTAATAAAGGTTCGGTAACAAAGCGGTACGGTATCCTAACCACGTTCTCCTCGAAAGGTCCCAAGCGTCCACTTCCAAGACGCGCCGCTGTTTATGCCTCAAGGCCAAGACCTCACCCTGCCAAAACTCATGGTTAGTGTTTTTGTAGTACCCGCTTATTGGGACCGGGGCTAAGAGCCTTTTTTGCTGGAAGGGGCCGGGCTTCTTCCCACCATCACCCCGGCCCTTCATCATGTTAAAAGGCTCCCCTAACGAGGTTTAGTTATGGATGTGATAAGGGTAGGAATATACTACTGTTTGCGTCGGGGACCGGGGCGTCTCCCCAAACGCTTAGCCTCGGTCCGACATTCTATTGGTGCGCGAGCCTCACTTGCTCGTGTGACTGAGCGGGGCCTACGCTTTGGCGTTCAGGGTGCTGCTTATAGTCCTCGCCTTTCGGGTACGTAATCAACCGACGCCTAAGGGGTAGCAGTAGGGCGCGGTAAGGACAGGAGCGAGAGAAACGAGTGCGTTTCGGGGATCATCGAAGAGGTAACTAATGATAGCACTAAGGAGAGCGACTCCCGAGTAGGGGGCCGAAAGGAAGAGGAGGTGAGTTAGATGGCGTTGAGTCCGTTCAGACGTGGCCGTGGCGGTGGCGGGTTTTGGGATCCGCTGAGCGAGGTGAACCGCATGTTCGACGATGTATTTAGTGACCTGCCCCGTCGGCCGGGAGGCCGGCAGACGGGGGCCGAGTTAACTGAGTGGGCCCCGGCGGTAGACGTGCTCCAGAGGGATGGCGACTTGGTGGTTAGGGCTGAACTACCCGGTGTGAGTCCCGAGGATATAGATATCACGCTCCAGAACCGGGTTTTGACCATCAGCGGAGAGCGCAGGGAAGAGCACGAAGAGCAGCGCGGCGGCTATTACGTAAGGGAGCGCAGGAGCGGCTCGTTCAGCCGGAGGATGACGCTGCCCGAGGGCGTGGATGAAGATAGTATCCGGGCCCGCTATGAGAATGGAGTCCTGGAGGTGACCCTCACAGGCGCCGCGGCGGTTAGGGAGCCCAGGCGCATCCAGGTGGAGGCTGGCGAAAGCCCTATGGGCACCGAAGGCCCTGGCGCCCGCACGGAAGTGTCCACCAGCGCCGAGACCACCCGGCCAGTTGCACCTGGAACCGCACCCGAGCCGAGAGACGTCCCGCCAAGGACAGCGGGCATAGAAGAAGGGGCTTCACACGAAGGTCTCGCCGCAGGCACCCCGAGGAGGGAAGAGACCTTCGGCGTAGTGGAGGGACGAGCCGACACCGACGACCCCGCTTCGACCGAGCCCGGTATAGGAGCGGGGCGAGCAGAGCCCGACAGCTCGCCGAGGACAGAACCATCCCTTGGCCGCGGAGGGATGGAAGAGGCCCCACCACGGAGAACCTCGGGGGTAGAAGAAGGTGCCCTACCGAGGAGGGAAGAGCCCGGCCCCTCTAGACCGGAAGAAGTGCCGATGGCCGAAGAGGTCCCCTCTGGCACTCCACCGCAAGCCCCACCTGGGGACGTGCAGAGGGAGACCCCGCCAGAACCGGCACCTAGGACGGAAGAGCCCGGTTCGTTAGGAAGGGAGAGCAGCAGACGTCCGGAGAGAGAGCAAGACGAAGAGGATAAAGGGCTCTTAGATAGGGCCAGAGATGCGCTCTTGGGCGAAGAAGATGAACCCAGGAGGAGAGAAGGTACCGATAGACCAGACCGAAG
>JALZFK010000061.1 GCA_030861585.1 Actinomycetota bacterium
ATTCGGTACTCGGAGCCATCGGACATAGTGACTAGCAGGCCCCTGTCCTCGGCAGGTACACCGGCCTCCTCAAAGGTACGAACGCCTGTTATGTAGTAGCGCGGTTCTACTTCCAGATCGTCGCGCAAGATCGTTTGCAGGAGATCCTGTAGCTTCTTTTCCGGCACCTTTCCTCCTCTCTTTCCCCACCTTATCAGGATACTCCTAAAAAAGGACTGGAGCCCCGAGGAGGAGGACCCCGCCCTGCCGTTACCTAACTAGTGTGTGGGGCGAAACCTCCTTATTTGCCGGGCTCTTTCTCGGCTTATCGCCCCAGCTTCCTCCAAAACATCTACGTGATCGATCATCCACTGCGCTTGGATGGCGCGGTATTCGTGGGCGGCCACTTCATCCGATACTGCAGACGGATCCGAGCGCCCGGCCAAAAACTCTCTACGCTTCTGTACCCACTCGGTGTCTTGGAAGGGTTCTACTGGGGCGGTGCCGTTCCAGGCTTTTCTCCAACTCTCCACAATGCTTTTCTACTCCTTCTTTGTGCCTAAAGCTTCTCCCCATAGCCACACCTAAAAAGAGACCTGAGCCCTTTGATCCTTCTCGACTAGCTATGGCTGACTTGAGTTAGACGGGAGTAACGTTCTCTGCCTGCATCCCCTTCTTGCCCCGAGCCGCCTCGTAGGAGACCTTAGCACCCTCCTCGAGGGACTTGAACCCCTTGCCTACTATGCCGCTGTAGTGAACGAAGAGGTCGTCACCCCCGTCGTCGGGCTGGATGAAGCCGTAGCCCTTCTCGTCGTTGAACCACTTTACCGTGCCTTGGGGCATATATCGAGCCCGCCTTTCTTTACTTGGGCTCCATCGAAATATGCAACCCATCTTCGCTTTCAGCACCACTATAGCAAAAAGGGCCGAAGCCCCCGAAGGGACCCCGGGCCTATGACCTGAATTGCCGAGAATGCCTATTCTCGGAAACTGAGCTTCCGATTAGAGGCGTTCTCGGAAACTGAGTTGCCGCTAATAAGGGTTTGCGGGCGGCTGAGAGTTTGAAGCTTTCGCGGCCTCTCACACCGGTCGCCCGCGTGGCCCTCAGCCCCGCGCCTCGACCTCGCGCCAGAAGGCCTCCACGCGAGCGTTGAACTCGTCCGGGACCTCCTGGAAGGGCTGGTGTGCCTCCCCGGGCATGACCTCGAAGCGCGCGTTCGGGATGCCCGCCGCGACCGATCGACCGAAGCGCGGCGGCAGGAGAGTGTCGAGTTCGCCGGACAGGACGAGCGTCGGCGCGGCGATCTCCGCAAGGCGCTCCGCCGTGTCGTGCGCGAGGCAGACGTCGACTTGCGCTTGAAAGGCCTCGACGGACTGCTGGTGGGGGAAGGCCAGCGCCTCCTCGACGATTTGACCCACCGTGCCGTCCGCGTGTGCGCGCGGCGTATAGACCCACGTGAAGAAGGCCTCGAAGAAGGCGCGCTCGCTGGGCGCGACCTCTGCCAGCCAGCGCCAGAAGTTGAGCTGGGAGCGGAAGAGGGCGTCCGGGCGCGCGTACGTGCTCATGAGCACGAGGCTGCGGACGCGCTCGGGGTGCCGAAGGGCCAGCTCCTGCGCGATGGCGCTTCCCATCGAGAAGCCGGCGACGTGGGCGCTCGGGACCTCCAACGCACGCAGCAGCGCGGCGGCGTCGTCGGCCATCGTGGCCGCCGAGAGGCGCCCCTCGGGCAGCGACGTGCGCCCCGCACCGCGGTTGTCGAAGGCGGTGACGAGGTAGTGGTCCGAGAGCCCATCGAACTGTGGCTGCCACGCTTCAGCGGGGTCGCCGAGCCCCGCGATGAGCAAGACGTCGGGTCCTCCCTGCCCTCGCCGCTCGGTCCAGAGCTCGATGTCGCCGGTGTCGATTGCTTGACCCATCCCGCCTCCTAGTCTTCTATCCTGTCTACCTTTGGCTTAGCTTTGTAAGAAGAGGAGGATGGTAACCTCCAAGAAAGAACCGTACCGTCGGCCCTTACCACCGAGTAAGGTGAAGGGGAGCTGATCGCCGCCACTATAGCCAACTTTTTGTTCATGCCGACTCTCCTTCTCTTGGAGGCTCTACGCTTTCTGGGTAGATTCTGACGCGCCGGGTGCGCTTTGGCATCGGGCGAAAGTAGGCTTTTTCCCTACGACGAAGGTCTTAGGCCAGCCGGGACAAAGGCCCACAAGGCGCGCAAGGTTTGCTTCTAAGGAGCGCGGAGCCCCGGTC
>JALZFK010000062.1 GCA_030861585.1 Actinomycetota bacterium
GCCGCGCCGCCGGCCGCCTCAAGGAAGGACTCCTCGAAGATGCCTTCCGAGCCCATGAACAGCACGTCTTCGTTGCTCATCCCGGCCCCGACCTTGTCGATGACGATCTGGCCGGCGTTGTTGTCGGTGACGCCGGCGAAGTAGATGGCGTCGGGCTGTAGCGGCGCGATCCTCTCCATGAGAGAGCGGTAGTTGGCTGCGCTGCCGTCTATGCCCTCGCGCCCCAGGACCTGTATCCCTAAAGCCTCGGCGCTCCGCTGAAGTTGATCGGCGAGCCCCACACCGAAGGTCTCTCGGTCGTCGAGGATGTACACAGTCTGGATGCCCTGGTCCCTCATCCAGGAGGCGCCCGCGCTGGCCTGCGTATCGTCGGTCACAATCACGCGGGTATAGTTGCGATTGCCCGTCGGGTAGTACTGCTCGGGCTCGCCCGGCTCGCCGCTAGCCTTGGTCAACCCGACGGCGGTATTCCCGTGGCTGACCATCGCGAGCCCGGCCTGGTTGAGGATCGGGATCTCGATCGCCGCGCACCCAGAGTTGTACGGCCCGATCCAGCCGACTACATCTTCGTTTTGGGCGGCGCTTTGGGCGTTCTCGGCGCACCTGGCTTCGTCCCACTTCCCGGCCTGGGCCGTGGCGTCGTCCTGAGAGATGTACTCGATCTGCACGTCCCCAGCCATGTAGTTCCGATCCTCAAGCGCCAGCGTTATGGCGTTGGCTATCGTCTCCTGCCTTGCCCTCGCCGAGCCCTGCAACGGCAGGTCGCTCACTATGGTAGCGGTCGGGCCGCCCCCTCCTTCGCCGCCCTGCTCTTCGCCGCCACCGCCGCCACATCCCACAACAAGGAACGCCGCAGCCACGCCCAGCACCGCGAACATCCCTACCCGACGCCTTCCCGTCACCCTGCCTCCTCGACCTGCTATACGCTATACAAACTTCTAAACCGTCCGTACAATACGCGAACCGCCCCAAGAAAGCGACGCTTCGCGAAGCGCTTACGTTGAAGCGAGATTATTGTCTCGCCCGCACCTCCTTGTCAACAAAACGATCGGGGCACGACCCATGGTATAATCGCGGCCCTCTCCCCCGCCTGCCGGAGTGGCGGAATCGGTAGACGCGCCGGACTCAAAATCCGGTGAGGGCAACCTCGTGTGGGTTCGAGTCCCACCTCCGGCACAACGCAAAATTCCTGCAAAATGGCGAAAACTCGGAGCAAATTGAAGGGCCAGGTTTAAAGTCCTGGCCCCTTCTACACCAATTACTACACCAACGAGTTACGAAAGGGCATCCTCCACCGCTTTGGCAGCCTCACCCTGCATGTTGGGCAGCACGTGCGAGTAAGTATCGAGGGTTATGGCGATGCTGGCGTGGCCGAGCATCTCGGAGACTATCTTGGGGTTTACGTTCCTTCCGAGAAGCAGCGTGGCGCATGTATGCCGTAGGTCGTGGAAGCGTACCAACGGGAGTTGGGCTTGTTTTAGGAGCGGCTTGAAGCGGTGGTTGGTTACGTATCGGCGGTCCAATGGGACGCCCGCTTCCGATGCGAATATGAGGCCGTTCTCCCGCCATAAGGAGCCCGCCCTATCTATCTCCTTTAGCTGCCGCTCGAGGTGGCTCCTGAGGGCGTTTACAGCACCCTGCGTGAGCCTTACGGTCCTGCGACTGCTCTTGGTCTTCGGTGCGGCGAGCAGTGGCCCACCCTTTGTTGTGGCAAGGGTACGGCGCACCCGAAGCGTCCTGGCCTCAAGGTCTACATCCTCCCACTTCAGGCCCAACAGCTCGCCCTGCCGCAGCCGCGTCGTAACGGCCAAAACGTAGAGAGCTTCGAGCCGCTCGTCACGAGCCGCTTCGAGCAGCACCTTTACCTGCTCCGGCGAGAGCGGTTGCATCTCTTCCCGGCGCACTTGCGGAGGCCTCACGGCTTCGGTTGCGTTACGCGGGATGAGACCGTCCATAACGGCCTGCTTGAGCGCCTTGTGGAGCGTCACGTGAACGTACTGGACAGTGCGTGGCGATAAACCGGCGTCGAGCTTCTCGCGATAGAGGCCACGCACGTGAGCTGGGGTCAAGTTCTTGAGCTTAAGCCTGCCCAGCACCGGACGGATATGGAGGCGTACCATCTGCTCGTACCGCTCGAAGGTCGTAGGACGTACGGTGTCACGCACGGAGTCGGCAAGCCACCGCTCCAGGTACTCACCCACCTTTACGCCGTCAGCATCGAAGACCAACCCGCCATCCCTATCCGCCTTGGCCTTAGTGAGCTTCTCGTCCACTTCTCGGCGCGTCTTGCCGTAGAGTGTCTTCCGCTTCGGACCGGTAGGAGTCTGAACGGTGTAGCGGGCCATGTAGAGCCCGTCCTTGCGGCGGGTGATGCTTCCCTCGCCGTTGCCTCGTTTTTTCGCCACCGCCTTTACTCCTCTCCCTTCATCAGTTCTCTGGGCTCCACGCCTAGAGTGTCTGCCAGCTTGCGTATGGTCGAAAGCCTTGCGGGACGCTGGCTTAGCCCCAACTTATTTATCGTGTCGTAGGACACACCACTCCTCTCTGCCAAGGCCCGCAGAGTAAGTGCTCGTTCGACCCTCAACTGACTCAACCTTTGTCCTTTTATGTCGTATCTCATCTGCATTCAATGATTATTC
>JALZFK010000070.1 GCA_030861585.1 Actinomycetota bacterium
GCGCCTGCTAGCGGCAGAGAACTACAAAGACCGTCTCCACGACATGCAGGACAAGGCCCGAAAAGCCCGGCACTCCGATCTCCATAACGCCACACCCGAGCAGCGTCGTCAGCAGTACGAAGAGCTGGAGCTGCGCGTGATAGCATACTCGAAAGAAGAACTTGAGGTCAGCGGCGTTTGTTTCGGACCAGAAAGGTTTTACATATGCGGAACATCAAACTGACCATCCACCATCTCTACGCCGATATGATGAACCTCTACGGCGACCGCGGGAACGTCATCGCTATAAAGAAACGCGCCGAATGGCGGGGCATACCCGTAGAAGTTGTGGACGTGGGGCTAAGGGAGTCTATAAGACCCACGGGCTGCGACCTCTTCCTCTTCGGTGGAGGGCAGGACCGCGAGCAGGCGCTTCTCGCCGAGGACCTCGCGGGGACGAAGGGCGCGGACCTCAGGGCAATCGCCGAAGACGGTGGCGTCGTTCTGGGCGTTTGCGGGGGTTACCAGCTCATGGGGCACTACTACGAGACGCCTGAGGGAGAAAAGCTGCCCGGCGTCGGCATCTTCGACATGCACACGAGACCACGCAAACCCGACGAGGGACGTCTGATCGGGAACGTCCTCGCCCGCGTCCGCGCCCCGGAGGATGAGACAAGCGATACCGTTCGCGATATCGTCGGCTTCGAGAACCACGGCGGTCGCACCGAGCTAGGAGGCGAAGCAGAGCCTCTAGCGGAGGTTATCGTTGGGTACGGCAATAACGGCCATGACGGCACCGAGGGCGCCCGCCGCCTCAACGCCTACGGCACCTACCTGCATGGCTCGCTCCTCCCCAAAAACCCCTGGCTCACCGACCAGTTCATCCTCAACGCTCTCCGCCGGGCCGACGATACGTTCGAGCTCGAGCCTTTAGACGACCTAGCGGAACAAACCGCCTTCGAATCGGTCTCGAACCGGCTAACCAGTCGTCGCCGCACCGGCTAGCCCGGCTTATGCGCGCCTACTAAACGCCCGAATAGTAGCATTGTGCTCCGTCAGAAGGCCCGCGCAAAGTCCCTACAGACCGAAAAACGGGTGCAAAGCAGCTCTCGTAGCTGAAGAGCACAGCCGGCGGTGTGTCCCTCCTCGCACCTAGCCGTTCTTCCGGGTGGCATCGTCCCCGACGTGCGGTAAAAATAACCCATGGAGATCTTCGAGAACCTGTCGGCCAGTTCGCGTCTGGAGCGCGACGAGCTCGACGCCTACTCTCGGGCGGTCCGTGAGGTGACCGAGCGGCTGGGGCCGGCGGTGATCTCCCTTGGGACCTTGTCGGGGCGCGGTGGGGGGAGTGGGGTCATTCTCGGCTCGGACGAGCAGATGGCTACCGCCGTGACCAACAGCCACGTCGTGCGGGGCTTGACTAGGGCGGGGGGTAGGCTCGGGGGTGACCTCCGGGTGACGCTCGGCGATGGGACAACGGTGCCTGCGGAGGTTTTGGGGGACGACCCGCCGAGCGATCTGGCGGTGGTACGTTTCGAGCCCGAAGGGGAGTTCGCCGTGGCACCCTTGGGGGAGGCGCAGAACCTCGTCGTAGGCCAGCTGGTCGTGGCAATCGGGAGCCCTTTAGGGTTCCAGCGCACCGTTACAGCGGGGGTAGTAAGCGCCCTCGGGCGTTCCATCAGGAGTCAGGACGGGCGTCCAATCGAGAACGTCATCCAGACGGACGCGGCGATCAACCCCGGCAACTCGGGCGGGCCTTTGGCGGACGCCTCTGGGAGAGTCGTTGGAATCAACACGGCGATCATCGGTGGCGCCCAGGGGATAGGCTTCGCCGTCCCGGTCTCCATAGCCTTCCGGCGCGTAATCTTCTCGCTAGTGACGGAAGGGCGCGTCCGGCGGGCCTTTCTCGGGGTGATGGTCGCAAGCCGCTCGCCGCGAGACGACTCCCCGGGCGGCGCTCAGGTCGAGAGCGTCTCGCCGAACAGCCCGGCCGACATAGCGGGCGTTAGGCCGGGTGACTTGATCGTAAGGTTCGATGATAAACCCGTCCGCTCCACGGATGATCTGTTGAACCTCCTAGACGGATCGGCCATAGGCCGCGACGCGAAGCTAAGCGTGCTGCGCGGCAAAAGCGAGCGGACCCTCAACGTCAGGCCCCGAGAACAGCCCACGGACTGAGAAAGTGAACGGAGGAAGAGCATGCCAGACGTGACACTGGTGGTGCACGGTCTCGCGGAGAGCGGGGAGTCCGAGCGCCTGGAGCGGGCGCTCGCGCGGATCGGGTTCGTCGAGGAGGTGAACGTGGACTCGGCGAAGGGACTCGCAGCCGTCTCCTACCAGGGTGGGGAGGCGGAACTCAAAGAGATCGGCCGGGTCGTGGAGGAAGCCGGCTATGAGTACGAACCCTCGCCGGGCGCAGGGGAAGTGGCGGGAGGCTAGTTGGACGAGGCTTCCCTCTCCCCGGCGGAGGCGGCGCGCGTCTTGGGCGTTTCGGAGAGCGAGGCCGAGGAGCTCGCTCGTCCCGACGGCAGCGTTCCGTTGGAAGCCGTCCGCGACCGGGCTGGCGCGACGACGGTAGCACTGGAGCTCGCGCGGGAACTGGCTAGCGCCCGGGAGGAGGTCGGCCGCCTCTCGGGCCAGTTAAAGGAGGTTCGAGCGGCCAACTCAAGGCTCCAGAAGGAGATTAAGGAAAGCGTCGAGGAACGCCGCCGGCTCACGGAGGAGGTTCTGGAGCTGCGGGCGGCGGCCGAGGAACGGCTAATGCTCATGGAGCGCATAGAGCGTATAGGCAGGATCGAACAAGACCTGGCGGAGGCCGAAACACAGTTGGAGCAGCTACGAAGCAGGAGGCTTTTAGCCCGGCTCCTCAACCGCCGTTAAAGCTCATCTACCCTAAACTATTCCTGCTCCCTGGGCGAGGTCGAGGGTGTTCCGGGCCATCTTTATGGAGGCGGCGTCCACCATCTGGCCGTCTACGCTGATCGAACCGGAACCTGAGGCGTTGGCCTCCTCGTAAGCGCTCACCACTTTCCTGGCCCACTCGAGCTCTTTCTGCGTCGGAGAGAAAACCTCGTTTACTGCCTCTGCCTGAGCTGGATGAATGCACCACTTACCATCGAAGCCCAAAGAGCGGGCGACGAGGCAGCTTTTGCGAAGGCCTTCCTCGTCTTGATAGTCGGCGACGGGGCCGTCTATGGCACGCAAATCTGCGGCGCGGGCAGCTACGACGATGCGATGCATGGCGTAGTGAAAGCGGTGGCCGGGATAAGCTTCGTCCCACTCGTCCATCGTGCCGATGCTGGTTTGCGGCATACGCACGCTCGCGGCGTAGTCACCGGGGCCGAAGTGGATGGCTTCGAGGCGAACGGTAGCGCGGGCTATACCATCTATGTTAACGAGCCCCTCGGCGGTCTCTATCTGGGCCTCGAGCTTTATCTTGCCAGGCTCGAGATCCGCGTTCAGCTCGACGCTCCTAAGTAGGGTATCCAAGGTGTGGAGGTCCCCCGGGCGCTCTACCTTGGGAACCAGGATCAGGTCGAGCCTCTCCCCCGCCTCCTCGACGACCTCGATGATGTCCCTGTAGAAGTACGGGGTATCGAGGGAGTTCATGCGGTAGAAGGTCGGACGGCCGCCCCAGTCGTGTTCCTTCAATG